>NZ_JAWOAI010000021.1:0-39417 GCF_033194735.1 Streptomyces sp. W16 | reverse complement strand
TCGGCAACAACCAGCGCCCCAGCTGGAGCGACGAGAACGCGCAGCCCCCGCTGGGCCGCGGCAACCTCGACGCCCCGCGCGGTCACGACGAGCGGGACACCGAGCAGACCTCCCGGATGCCGCGCATCGACGACCGTCAGGGCCCCGGCACGACGGAGATGCCGGCGATCCCCCGCCTCGACGCGCAGGACAGCAGGCAGTTCCCGCGCCCGGGCACCAGTGGACCGCAGAACACGGGCTCGTTCCCGCGTCCGGGTACCGCCGGACCGCAGGACACCGGCTCGTTCCCGCGCCCCGGTGCGGGCGGACCGCAGGACACGGGTTCCTTCCCCCGGCCGAACGCCAACGGGTCCCAGAACACGGGCCAGTTGCCGCGTCCGGGCGCCAACGGGGCACCGGCCAACGGCCAGTTCCCGCGGCAGGACTTCGACACCCCGCGCCCCGCCTCCAACTCCCAGCAGAACGGCGGCCAGTTCGTCCGCTCGGATGTCTTCGGAGCCCCGAACAGCCCGGCCAACAACCCGTCCAACCCGGCCAACACGGGACAGTTCGCCGTCCCGCAGGCCTACGACGGCAGCTCCACCGGCCAGTTCGCCACACCCGGTTTTGACAACGGGTCCACCGGTCAGCACAATCTGCCGGGCCGTCAGAACCCCGGGAACACCGGGCAGTTCGACCGTCCGCAGGTCAACGGGAACCGCAACGGCGCCGACTTCGGCACCGCGCGTCCGCCCGCCCCGCAGCGTCCCACCCGCCAGGAGCCCGAGGCGTTGCCGCCTGCCACGGGTCCCGGTGACGGCAGGACGCCGCTGTACGACACGCTGGAGACCAACTGGTTCCACGGCCAGCAGGCGGAAGCGCAGAGCCAGAGCAACGGCTCCGCACCCGCCCCGCAGCCGCAGGCACCGCAGGCTCCGGCGACACCCCCTCAGCGTCCTACGGGCGGTACCTGGCGCAGCTCGCCGAACGACGATCTCGTTCGGCAGGCAGAGCGCGTACGGCAACCGGCCGCGGGCGGCGTCACCACCTCCGGCCTGCCGCGCCGGGTGCCCAGGGCGAACCTCGTCCCGGGCACGGCTCAGCAGCAACAGCACCAAACCGGTCCGCAGGTCTCGCGTGCGCCTGATGACGTACGCGGCCGGCTGACCAATCTCCGTCGGGGCATCGCACAGGGTCGACAGGCCGGTACGGGTACCGGCCAGACCGGCAGCTTCCCCAGCCCCACTCACCAGCAGGAGCGTTAGTTGAGCCAGATGAGCCAGGCGGCACAGAACCTCAACTGGTTGATAACCAACTTCGTGGACAACACCCCCGGTGTGTCCCATACCGTCGTCGTGTCTGCCGACGGACTCCTTCTGGCCATGTCGGAAGGCTTCCCGCGCGACCGCGCCGACCAACTCGCGGCCGTGGCATCCGGGCTGACCTCGCTGACGGCCGGGGCTTCCCGGATCTTCGAGGGCGGCGACGTGGCACAGACCGTCGTGGAGATGGAGCGAGGGTTCCTCTTCCTCATGTCCGTCTCGGACGGCTCGTCCCTGGCGGTGCTCGCGCACCCCGAGTGCGACATCGGCCTCGTCGGGTACGAGATGGCACTGCTCGTCGACCGTGCAGGGGCGGTCCTCACGCCGGACCTGCGCGCCGAACTCCAGGGCAGTCTGCTTCACTGACCGGCCCCGGCACCACCCGTCTCACCAAATCACCGTCCGGCCGCCACAATCCCCCCACCGGCCCTGTCAGACGGCTAGCCCGACCGACTTGCTGTCCCGCCCGGAGGATTCATGACCCCGCCCACCGCCTCTCATGATCCGTACGCCGAGCCGTACGGGGACGAGGGCGACCAGCCGCTGGTACGTCCTTACGCGATGACCGGCGGCCGGACCCGGCCGCGCTATCAGCTCGCCATCGAGGCGCTGATCAGCACCACGGCCGACCCGGCAGCGCTGATGGGACTGCTCCCTGAGCACCAGCGCATCTGCCACCTGTGCCGTGAGGTCAAGTCGGTCGCGGAGGTGTCGGCACTCCTCGCCATGCCCCTCGGTGTGGCGCGGATCCTCGTCGCGGACCTCGCCGAGGCCGGACTGGTGGCCATCCACCAGCCGGGCGGCGACGAGAACAACGGCGGCGCTCCGGACGTGACGCTGCTCGAAAGGGTGCTCAGTGGACTTCGCAAGCTCTGACGGAGGGCGGGCGACCACCTCCGCGAAGATCGTGGTGGCGGGTGGCTTCGGCGTCGGCAAGACCACGTTCGTGGGTGCCGTCTCGGAGATCAACCCGCTGCGCACGGAGGCCGTCATGACGTCCGCGTCCGCGGGCATCGACGACCTCACCCACACCGGGGACAAGACCACCACCACGGTGGCCATGGACTTCGGCCGTATCACCCTGGACCAGGACCTGATCCTGTACCTCTTCGGTACGCCGGGTCAGGACCGCTTCTGGTTCATGTGGGACGACCTGGTGCGCGGCGCGATCGGCGCCGTCGTCCTGGTGGACACCCGCCGTCTCGCCGACTGCTTCCCGGCGGTCGACTACTTCGAGAACAGCGGGCTGCCCTTCGTCATCGCCCTCAACGGTTTCGACGGCCACCAGCCGTACAACCCGGAGGAGGTGCGCGAGGCCCTGCAGATCGGGCCGGACGCGCCGATCATCACGACGGACGCCCGGCATCGCTCGGACGCGAAGAGTGCGCTGATCACGCTGGTCGAGCACGCGCTCATGGCCCGGCTGCGCTAGCTGTTCGGCGGGCCTCTGCATGCAGTTCTCAAGTCGGCAGCGCCATACGGCAGTTGTCGTAGACACCCCGGAGCCGGCTGTGGCCTTTGACACGGTCGGCCCCGGTGTTCATAACGTTTCGGCAGAGGAATCGGGTGGTATCGCAACGCGTCGCGGTCACCCGGTGCCACTGCGCTAACAAAGCCCCGCCTTTTGGCGGGGCTCGCTCTTTATGACCGTTTTATCTGGGGCTTACATCACTCGGAATCCGCCGTTCCGACTGTTTGGAATCGCGCAGGCTGACGTGCTGGAATGCCTGAACTGCCCAATAGTCAACGACGTACTGATAGTCAGAGCTCGTTGACGGGCCTGAGACACTGCGGCACGAGGATAGGTGCCGACCGCCGGAAGGTTGTTGGTCGAGTGAGGCGAAGCAAGAACGGTCCCGAGCCGTCGGCCCGGGGCAACTTCACCCCGCCGCCGCGCGGAGCGGCGCCCGCCCCTGTGCCAGGCTCGGAGCCCTCGGCACCACCCCCTCCCAGCGGAGGCCGTTTCTCGCCCCGCAACTGGCGGGTGCCGACCCGGCTGAACGCGATCCTGCTCATACCCGTGGGCGTCGGCCTGATCATGGGCGGCTTCCAGGTCAAGAGCTCGATCGACACCTGGCAGGACGCGCGGGACGCGGCGAACACGGCCCGCCTGATACAGACGGCCCTGGCCTACAGCAACGCGATCACCGTCGAGCGCGACACGAGCGCCGCTCCGCTGCTGAAGGGCAACGGCGAGAAGGACCCGACTGTCGTCGCGGTCCGCAAGGCCACCGACCAGGCCGCCGACGCCTTCGACGCAGCAGCGCAGAAGATGCCGGACCGGCCGGGGCTGGAGCGCCGTCTGGCCCGCTTCCGCAAGGTCGAGCCGACGCTGCAGTCGATCCGGGCCGCCGCCTACACCTCCAAGCTGAAGGGCGTGCAGACCGAGGAGAGCTACGTCAACCTGGAGCACCCGCTCCTGGAGTTCTCCAACGAGCTCGGCCTCGGCACCGGCAACATCACCAGCTACGGCCGCTCCGTCTACGCCATCGCACTCGCCAAGGGCGCGCTCTCCCTGGAGCGCTCCATCGGCACGCACCTGCTGGTCAAGCCCGGCCCCGACCAGGCCAGCTTCGCCACTCAGCGCACCGCCCTCACCTCGTACGCCTACCTGGAGGGCATCGCCATCCAGGAGTACCAGGCGGGCGGCACCGACGAGGACCTCGCGAAGCTGAACACGGCCGAGGCGAAGATCAAGACCGACGGCGCGGCCATGGTCCAGCAGGCCAAGGCCCAGAACCCGAAGTACGTGGCTCCGCCGTCCAACCCGGTCGCCATGGTCACGGCCATGTCGCAGCTGCAGACCACCGACGCCTCGGCGCGCGGCGCCCTCGCCGAGCAGGGCATCACCGCGGAGAACTGGTGGGCGGTCACCACCCTCAAGTACAACGCGTACAACAAGCTTGAGACGGACAAGGCCGACACCGCGGTGAGCGAGGCCTCCGTCATCTCCGACAACGCCAAGCGCGACGCCATCATCACCGGTGCCGCCGTCGTCGTCGCCCTGCTCCTCGCCTTCATCCTGGCCGGCGCGGTCGCCCGCCAGATGAGCCGCGCGATGCGCCAGCTGCGCAACGCCGCCTTCGGTATCGCCGAGCAGCGCCTGCCGATGCTGGTCGACCAGCTCTCCCGCACCGACCCCGGCCGCGTCGACACCCGCGTCCAGCCGATCCCCATCACCACGACGGACGAGATCGGCGAAGTCGCCAGAGCCTTCGACCAGGTCCACCGCGAGGCCGTACGACTCGCCGCCGAGCAGGCCCTCCTGCGGGGCAACATCAACGCGATCTTCACCAACCTCTCGCGCCGCAACCAGTCGCTGATCGAGGGCCAACTGACCCTGATCACCGACCTGGAGAACAACGAGGCCGACCCGGACCAGCTGGAGAACCTCTTCCGCCTGGACCACCTCGCGACCCGTATGCGCCGCAACGGCGAGAACCTCCTCGTGCTCGCCGGCGAGGAGCCCGGCCGCCGCTGGGACCAGCCGGTCCCGCTGGTCGACGTGTTGCGCGCCGCCTCCTCCGAGGTGGAGCAGTACGAGCGCATCGAGCTGTCGGGTGTCCCGGAGGCCGAGATCCACGGCCGCGCCGTGACCGACCTCGTGCACCTGCTGGCCGAGCTGCTGGAGAACGCGACGACGTTCTCCTCCCCCCAGACCAAGGTCCGCGTGACCGCGACCCGTCTCCCCGACGGCCGCGTCATGATCGAGATCCACGACAAGGGCATCGGCCTCACCGCCGAGGACTTCGCGGACATCAACCACAAGCTGGCCAACCCGCCGACCGTGGACGTCGCGATCTCCCAGCGCATGGGCCTGTTCGTGGTCGGCCGGCTGTCCGACCGGCACGGCATCCGCGTCCAGCTCCGCCCCTCGGGCGAGCAGGCCGGTACGACCTCGCTGGTCATGCTGCCCGACGCGATCACCCACGGTGGCGGTGGCGAACAGCAGCTGCAGCGCGACGAGTTCACCGTCTCGCAGATCATGCCGGAGCAGCCGCAGTACCAGGGCGAGGACTTCAACCACACCCCGATACGCACGGCCGCCGAGCTCGGCTTCGACGACACCCGCTATCCCGAGGTGCCGGACGACATCCGTGAGCTCGACCCGGTCGGCCGCTCGCTGATGCGCGAGGAGCGCCGGGCGGCCCTGGAGTCCCAGAAGCCGGGCCAGGAGCTTGAGCCGGGCGCCTACCCGGAGTTCGCCGAGTTCGAGGAACCGCAGCAGCAGCCGTACGCCGAGAACGGGCAGCAGGGGTACCAGGAGCAGCCGACGGCGTACAACGGGCAGCCGACGTACGAGGACCAGCAGCAGACGTCGTACGACGAGCCGGTCCAGCCCGCGTACGACGAGCAGTACTTCGCGCCGAACGGCAACGGCACGCAGAACGACACCTTCGCCGACTCCTTCGCCTCCAACGGCGGTTACCCGGAGCCCGGGTATGCGGAGCCGGTGCGGGAGGAGCACGCGTCGGCGCACTCCGTGGCCCCGGAGACGTATCCGGGCTTCGAAGAGCCGTCCTACCAGGACGACTGGCCGCAGCAGGACGGTTACCGCAACGGTTATCCGGACCAGTACGCTCCGGAACCGGAACCTTCGCAGGCCGCTGACGTGAGTGAGCGGGATCACGTAGGCTTCGACCGTCCGGGACCGGCCCCCTCGGCTGTCCACGCGCTGACCGACGCCGGGCTGCCGCGCCGCGGTTCGGCCGCGGCGAAGGGCACCAATGGTTCGCAGCCCGCGCACCAGGAGTCTGTGGCCTCCGCCCCGGAGAGCAAGACCAACATCTTCGGTACGGCGAACGGCACCGCGAACGGAAACGGCAGCGCCAACGGCAGCACCGGGACCGTGGACTGGCGCTCGGCGAACGACGAGCGGTGGCAGCAGGCCTCGGCGCTGAAGAAGCCGAAGGCCGGCGGGGTCACCTCCTCCGGTCTGCCGAGGCGGGTGCCCAAGGCCAACCTGGTCGAGGGCACCGCCGAGAGCACCCCTCAGGGCGGCCCCCAGGTCTCCCGCGCTCCCGAGGACATCCGGGGCAGGCTCAGCAACCTGCGCCGCGGGGTCCAGCGGGGACGCAACGAAGGAAGCGAAACGAACGGTCGGGGCTTCGGCTCCGACAGCACCTACAACCAGGAGCGTTAGTGTGAGCCCGATGAGCCAGGCGGCGCAGAACCTGAACTGGTTGATCACCAACTTCGTGGACAACACCCCCGGTGTGTCCCACACGGTGGTGGTCTCCGCCGACGGACTCCTTCTGGCGATGTCCGAAGGCTTCCCGCGTGACCGTGCCGACCAGCTGGCGGCGGTCGCGTCGGGTCTGACCTCACTGACCGCCGGTGCCTCGCGCATCTTCGAGGGCGGCAGCGTGAACCAGACGGTTGTGGAGATGGAGCGGGGATTCCTCTTCATCATGTCCGTGTCCGACGGTTCGTCGCTCGCGGTACTCGCACACCCGGAGGCGGACATCGGCCTCATTGGGTACGAGATGGCACTTCTGGTGGACCGTGCGGGCACGGTCCTGACCCCGGACCTTCGAGCAGAGCTCCAGGGGAGCCTTCTCAACTAACAGACGGACGGTGCGTTTTGGCGTCCCGAGGCCATAAGGTTTCGGGACGCGGCTCCACATTGATGGGTGCCCGGCACAGTCGGAGGAGGAGAAAGTGGCAACACCCCCAGGCGGTTCGTCTTCGGGCAACTGGTCGTACGGCCCCGGGCAGGGGCAGGGCGACGGTTCCCAGAACCGGTACAACTTCCCCTCCTCGCCGTCCCCGCGTCAGCCGCAGTACCCGCAGGGCCCCGGCCCGTCGCCGTACGACCAGCCGCCGGCGCCGCGCATCCAGCCCGTGCAGCCGCATCGGCGCTCGCCCGAGGCGGCGCCCGCAGGGTCGTCGAGCAATCCCCTGGTGCGTCCGTACGCCATGACCGGTGGCCGGACCCGCCCCCGCTACCAGCTCGCCATCGAGGCGCTGGTGCACACCACCGCGCAGCCGCACCAGATGCAGGGCCAGTTGCCCGAGCATCAGCGGATCTGCAACCTCTGCCGGGAGATCAAGTCGGTGGCCGAGATCTCGGCCCTCCTGACGATCCCTCTCGGTGTGGCCAGGATCCTCGTCGCCGACTTGGCGGAGGCGGGCCTGGTCGCCATTCATCAGCCCGGCGGCGACGAGAACGCCGGCGGCCAGCCAGATGTGACACTGCTCGAAAGGGTGCTCAGTGGACTTCGCAAGCTCTAGCGGAGGGCCTTCCCGCTCAACCACCTCGGCGAAGATCGTGGTGGCGGGTGGCTTCGGCGTGGGCAAGACCACGTTCGTCGGGGCCGTCTCGGAGATCAACCCGCTGCGTACCGAGGCTGTGATGACGTCCGCGTCCGCGGGCATCGACGACCTCACCCACACCGGAGACAAGACGACCACCACGGTCGCCATGGACTTCGGACGCATCACCCTGGACCAGGACCTGATCCTGTACCTGTTCGGCACGCCCGGTCAGGACCGCTTCTGGTTCATGTGGGACGACCTGGTGCGCGGCGCGATCGGCGCGATCGTGCTCGTGGACACCCGCCGCCTCGCCGACTGCTTCCCCGCGGTCGACTACTTCGAGAACTCGGGTCTCCCCTTCGTCATCGCCCTCAACGGCTTCGACGGCCAGCAGCCGTACAACCCGGACGAGGTCCGCGAGGCCCTGCAGATCGGCCCGGACACCCCGATCATCACGACGGACGCCCGCCACCGCGCGGACGCCAAGTCGGCTCTGATCACGCTGGTCGAGCACGCGCTGATGGCGCGCCTGCGGTAGCCGGGCCTGCCCGTGCATCAGAAGGGGGCGGCAGCCATTCACCGGCTGCCGCCCCCTTCTGCGTCCGTGTCCCTGTCACGGCAGAAGTGGCACACCATCCCCCGCAGTGCCCGCCTGCGCAGGAATGAGCGGCAAAGCTGCCGCTTTGTTCGGTCCGAACATGAGGCTGGACGACTGTCGCGTCCGCCGGTCGGACACCACGATCCCACCTCGCCATTTACGGCCCGCGTCCTGGTACCGGAACTGGAGCTTCTTCAGGCGGGCCCCGAACTGCTCCCGCAGCGGTTGGTAGGCGTCATCGCAGTGCACATTCCACGTCACGTCATTCATGTATGTGTGGCAGGCGATCGGGAAGAGGAGCGACGAGACGACCAGATCCGCGACTTGGAGGAGCGTGTGGGTATCGCTGTGCCCGAAGACGGGCGATTCGATGACACCCCGCAGGCTGTCACCACCCGTGCGGTACTTGCGTGTCGTCACGCAGTGCACGTTGGGAGCGTTCTTCACCTTCGTGCGGCTGTCGAGCACCATCATGCCGCGCGAGTGTTCATGAGCAAGCTGCGCCTGGAAGGTCTCGGTGAGTGATCCGACAGAGGCTGGATAGACCCCGGACTCGTCGAAGGCCAACCCTTCCTCCTTCACCCACACACGGGCGAGCAGCTTGGCGTCATGCCGTTCCAGCATGTCGAGCACGGAGGCCAACAACTCCATTGCCGCGCGCCGCCATTGATGGTTCCCGGCCCGGAGATTCTTCCGTACGTCCGAGCCCTTGATCTCGTGCTGGATCACCTCGGACAGCTGCTCGGCCTTGTGTAACTGTGGCCGGTAGTGCTTCTTCACCTCAAGGAAGTCCCAGGTGAAGGCCTTCAGTTGGGAGCGAGGAACGGTGAAGCCTCCGACGACAAGCACGGGGGGCGCGTCGGGCCGGGCAGGATCGAGCGTCTGCCCGTTCCCCGCCTCGTCGATGTAGCAGAGATGCACCGAACCGAACCTCCCCGAAACACATCTGTGGCCGCCCCCGAAGGGGCGGCCACAGGGTCTGCGCAGTCATATGCGCGATATTTTGTGTGCTGCCCCGCATCGTGCCAATGCTGCGGTGGCCTGGTCAAGCTGGACGTCACCGTGGGTTGGTATCAGTCACCCTTCGTGGCTCGAACTGTGCGCTCGGATCGCCCCTGCCCCGCACTTCACGCAAGAAGGCCGCCCATGTCCGACTCGGTCTGCGGCCACACGAGGCTGCCTACGCTGCCCGGGCGCATGGAGATGAGCTGCGCGGCCCGTTCGGGGTTCCGCAGCGACATACGGAACCCGCCGTCCCAGGCGGCGACTTGGGCGCTCCCGTCCTCGTGGGCGAGACCCCAGGCTGCGACCCGGGCGTCGCGGTCACCGTCCTCGGTGGCGTACTCCTCGACTACCGCGAAGAGGCGGGGAGCGGTGGCGTTGACGAGCGCGTGGATCTCGTCGCAGAAGGAATGTGGCGGCTCGGGGAGCGAGGAGGAGTTCGACGCTACGGTGACCATGCGAGTCTCCTGTCTGCGAAGGGAGTTGCCCCTCCGGCTGAACTTCAGGCTAGAGTTTTACTGGGATACATGCCAGCACTTGATTGATTTACATCCCTATACCCCTCGTGTGGGTGACGGCACGCACCCCCGCGCGACAGGAGGGACGCGATGGCCCGTAGCAAACTTCCGCCGACAGTGAGACAGCGGCGCCTGGGTGCCGAGCTGCGCAGAATGCGCGAGCATTCCGACCTGTCAGCGACCCGGGCTGGAGGACTGTTCGGCGCCAACCAGTCGCGCATCAGCAGCATCGAGGCCGGCATCTATGCAGTGAGCGCGGACCGCGTAAGAGCTCTGGCCCGGCTGTACGCATGTACCGACGAACAACTCATCGAGTCCCTGGTCGAGATGACAGGTGGTCGTACGCGGGGCTGGTGGGAGGAATACCGGGAGATCCTGCCCTCCGATGCCCTGGACCTTGCCGAGCTTGAACACCACGCAAGGACCTTGAGGGTGGCATCAGTGATCCACGTCCCCGGGCTCCTCCAGACCCGGGACCACGCCCGGGTTGTCATTGGTGACGTGGTTCCCGCGATGGCACCGTTCGAGGTCGAGCACCGGGTGTCGCACCGCCTCAAACGGCAGGCAGTTGTCTACGGAGAGGCAGCCACCCCGCTCTCGGCGATCATCCACGAGGCTGCTCTGCGAATGAGGTTTGGAGGACGGGACGTGGTCCGCTCACAGCTCCAGTACCTGTTGGACCGCGGCGAGGAGTCCCACATCGATGTGCTGGTCATCCCGTTCGAGGCGGGCACGTTCCCCGGAGCCGGTCATGGAATCGTCCAGTTCGGTGGCTCGATCCCGAAGCTGGACACGATTCAGCTGGACACGGATCATGGCTCCGTCTTCATCGACAGCGAGGCCCAAGTAGCCAAGTACCACGCGGTCCTCAACCGCATGGAGGCCTGCGCGCTGAAGCCGTCGCAGTCCCGAGAATTGATCCTCGCCATCATGCGCGAGGCGTGAGAGATGGATGGCGAAGTGAGCGAGCCGACCTGGCAAAAGTCGTCCTACAGTGGGGAGGCGGCGAACTGCGTGAACGTCGCCGCCATGCCTGACGACACCCTCCACCTGCGCGAGAGCGACGACCCTGACCGAATACTGGCCGTGAACCGAGAAGGACTCTCCGCGCTGCTGACGGCCGTCAAATCCGACCGCCTGTCGGCAATAGCGCTCACCTGACCTCGCCCACACCTTCTGGTCCGTGTGGTTGCACTGAGGTGTAGGTCGGTAAGGTCCGCACAAGGATCACGCATGTGACGGGGAAGAGGTAATCACGATGGCGTACTCCACGCACATGGCTGCGGCGCTTTCCGGCGCCACCGTGAGCCAGCTCAGATCGTGGCGGATCAACCGCAGCGCCAAGGGGCAGTTCCTGATGCCCGAACTGGGCACGCGCCCCCGCGCCGCGTACTCCTTCCGTGACGTACTGGCTCTGCGCACCTGCGTACGACTGCGGCAGGACTTCTCCCTTCAGAAGATCCGCACGGCAATCGGCACGCTCCGGGGCCTGGGAGAGACGGCCCACCTGGCGTCCTATCAACTGGTCACGGACGGCTCCAGCATCGTCCTGTACGACGACGAACACCCGACCGACCTCCTGGACCGTCCGGGGCAGCGCGTGGTGGCAACCCTGACCGACATCCTTGAGCCCTTCGCTCCCCGGCCTGGCGTAGTGGTGCCACACCTGCTACACCCGGCGACGTACGTTGCCGTAGATCCGGCCAACCAGGGGGGCCATCCGGTGATCACAGGTACCCGCGTGCCGTACGAAGCGGTGGCGGAGCTCCTCGAAGACGGTGTCCCGCTGGAACGAATCCCGGACTACTACCCGGCGGTGACGGTGGAGGCTGCCCGTGACGCGGCCGAGTTCGCACGCTACGTCGACAGCTACCTCCCGAGCGGAAGCCGCGCCTCCTGATGCGCCTTCTCGTCGACGAGAACACAGCGGTGCAGCTCCTGGTCCCTCTTCGATACGTGCTGCCCCAGCACCAGGTCGACCACGTGACCGAAGTGAAGTGGTCGGGCAAGAAAGATGTTCAGCTCCTCTTGGACGCAGCCCGCAAGGGATACGACGTCCTGTTGACGAAGGACGGACGCCAGCTCGAAGATCCTGACGAGACGGACTCGATCAAGAAGGCCGGTATCCATCACATCCGGTACTCGCAGAAGGAAAGCGGTGTCGGCGGGCTGGCGCTGGCCGTAGGGGCGATCATCGCCGCCATGCCTTTCGTCATGAGAGAACTTGACGCCGCCGACGGCCAACGACTCGTTCACATTCGCGGCTTGAGCCCGGTACCGGGCCAACGCTTCGAATCGATGAACCCCCGCCAGAACCCACCACGTTACTGGCGTTGACCGGAGCGTCGTTGTTTGAGCGCCAGGGCCGTACGGTGACGGTATGGGTGGTGCCGAATCGGACCGAAGCAGTTCGGGACCTTCGACGTGGACACTCGGGTTACCACTGAGCCGTAGGATCGCCCATGTGATTACGGGCGAAGTGAAGAGCAAGGTGGGACGTGTCTGGGACGCGTTCTGGTCCGGTGGCATCTCCAACCCGCTGGAGGTGATGGAGCAGATCACGTACCTGCTCTTCATCAAGCGGCTGGACGAGATCCAGACCCGCAAGGACCGTAAAGCAACATCAACAGGGACACCTGATCCGGAGCCCTTCTTCTCGGACGACCAACAGGACCTGCGTTGGCAGAACTTCAAGGCCAAGGACCCCGAGATCATGTACGAGCTCGTGGACAGGGGCGTCTTCCCCTATCTGCGCGCCATGGGCGGCGACGACTCGACCTACTCCCATCACATGCGGGACGCCCGCTTCACGATCCCGGGTCCCAACCTCCTCACCAAGGTCGTCGACCTGCTGGACGACATCTCGATGGACTCCAGCGACACCAAGGGCGACATCTACGAGTACCTGCTCGCGAAGATCGCGAGCGCCGGCCAGAACGGTCAGTTCCGCACTCCGCGCCACATCATCGACCTCATGGTCGAAATGACCCAGCCGGGACCGCGCGACGAGATCTGCGACCCGGCGTGCGGTACGGCGGGGTTCCTGGTGCAGGCAGCGTCGTACGTCTCACGGGTGCACCGCGAGGCACTGCTCGGTGTGGAGCAGCGCAAGCACTTCAACGAGTCGATGTTCCACGGCTTCGACTTCGACTCCACGATGCTCCGCATCGGCTCGATGAACATGCTGCTGCACGGCATCGAGAACCCGGACATCCGCTACCGCGACTCACTCGCCGAGAGCGCGGCGGGCGAGGCCGAGCGCTACTCGCTGATCCTCGCGAACCCGCCCTTCGCGGGCAGCCTCGACTACGAGTCCACGGCGGTCGACCTCCAGCGCATCGTCAAGACGAAGAAGACCGAACTCCTCTTCCTGGCCCTGTTCTTGAGGCTCCTCAAGCCCGGTGGCCGAGCGGCCGTCATCGTCCCGGACGGCGTGCTGTTCGGCTCGACGAAGGCACACAAGGAGCTACGCCGGATGCTGGTGGAGGAACAGCAGCTCCAGGCAGTGGTCAAGCTCCCGAGCGGCGTCTTCAAGCCTTACGCCGGGGTCTCCACGGCGATTCTGTTCTTCACGCGGACAGACTCGGGCGGCACGGACCACGTCTGGTTCTACGACGTGGCGGCGGACGGCCTGAGCCTGGACGACAAGCGCAACCCCCTCCTGCCGGAGGACCGCCTGGGCGTCCGCCCGCAGGGCGACCCGCTGTCAGCGGACGAACTCCTGAAGAACAACCTCCCGGACGTCCTGGAGCGCTGGCAGGAGCGAGACGGCACGGAGCGCGACCGCGCCCGTACCGAACAGAGCTTCTCCGTCCCGAAGGCCGACATCGCGGCACAGGGCTACGACCTTTCCCTGAACAGGTACAAGGAGATCGTCCACGAGGAGATTCAGACAAGGACTCCTTTGGAAATCCTGACGGACTTGGAGCGCCTGAACGAGGAGATCGCTAAGGGCGCGGAAGAGCTGAAGGGGATGCTGGCGTGAGCATCGACTCTGTCCAGCTTGGGGATATTGCCTCCTTCATTCGGGGCATCACGTTTAAGCCAGGCGATGTAGTTGCTCCAGGAACCCCTGGGGCCATCCAGTGCATGCGCACTAAAAACGTCCAAGCGAATCTTGATCTGTCTGACGTCTGGGCCGTGGATGAAAGATTCGTCAAGCGGCCTGAGCAGATCCTCGAAGCGGGAGACCTGCTAATTTCTAGCGCGAATAGCTGGAATCTTGTTGGCAAATGTTCCTGGATTCCAGAATTGGACGCCCCGTCCACATTTGGCGGATTTGTCACCGCATTGCGAGGGGATTCAGAAGTCGTCGACCGGCGCTACCTCTATCACTGGTTTTCTCGACGAGACACACAAGCGGCAATGCGTAGCTTCAGCAGACAGACTACGAACATCGCCAATCTCGACATCAAGCGATGCTTGGAACTCTCGTTCCCCCTCCCCCCCCTCCCAGAGCAGAAGCGCATCGCCGCCGTCCTTGACCAGGTGGACACCCTCCGCGCCAAGCGTCGCGAGGCCATCACCCTCCTCGACAACCTCACCCAGTCCGTCTTCCTCAGCATGTTCGAGGGAGTAGGAGAAGGCTGGATCGACACAACGGTAGGCGATCTCGCAGCGCCGGGGGAATCCTCCATCCGGACTGGCCCATTTGGCAGCCAGTTGCTCCATGAGGAATTCACAGAATCGGGAATCCCGGTCTTGGGTATCGATAACGCAGTCCAGAACAAATTCCAGTGGGGGAAGCGCCGTTACATTTCCGAAGAAAAGTATCTTCAGCTTTCACGCTACACCGTACACCCCGGCGATCTCTTGATCACCATCATGGGGACGTGCGGTAGATGTGCAGTAGTCCCGCAAGACATTCCTAAATCAATTAACACAAAGCATCTGTGCTGCATCACTCTTGACCAGAAAAATTGCCTCCCAGAATTCTTGCACGCCTACTTCTTGATGCACGTCGATAGTCAAGATTACCTCACAAAGAACACGAAGGGGGCTGTCATGGGTGGGCTAAATATGGGTCTAATCAAAACACTACCGGTAAGGCTTCCGCCTATGGAGATTCAGAGGTCCTACGTTATGCGAGTCAGGGCAGTGAGCGCGCTGCAGGATCATCACCGCACCCATCTCGCCGTCCTCGACGAACTTTTCGCTTCCCTACAACAGCGTGCCTTCTCCGGGACCCTCTGGGATCATGGCGGCGAGGCTGACGTGGCGTAAGCCGCCGCACGTCTCACCCAGTACACGCCGCCCGCGCGGCCGGGGCAGGAGAGCCCGGCCCGCAGACGGTCGCGCCGTAGGAGACGGAACCAATACGTCGGCGGCGTACGGGGCTCGGACGACCCACCCCGTACGCCCGCACCACAGGGGAAGGGGCGTCGCACCGTCATGGGTAGCGACCAGAACAGCGACGATCAGGGCCAGGGGCAGGATCAGGGCCAGGCCGACCACGACAAGCAGGCCCGAGACAAGGCTGCCGCGCAGAACGCCGGCCACGCCGCCGCCGGGAACTTCGCCTTCCTGCGCGCCGAGTGGCCCGCCCTCTACGACGAAGCGACGCGCGCCGAGCGGTTGATCCACGTCGACCCCCGCACCGCGTGTTTCTACGCCCGCCGTGCGATCGAGATCGCCGCCCGCTGGATGTACGACACGGACAGCAGCCTGCATGAGCCGTACAAGAAGGACCTCGTGGCGATGCTTCACGAGGCGACCTTCCGTCAGCTCGTCGGGCCGACGGTCAACGCCAAGATGGACCTTGTCCGTCGTCACGGCAACAACGCCGTACACAAGACTGCTCCGGTCCCAAGGCCCGTCGCCGAGGCCAGCGTCAAGGAACTGTTCCACTCCCTCTACTGGTTCGCCCGGACCTACACCCGCCAGCCCGCTCAACTGCCGCCCGCCGGCATCGAGTTCGACACAAGCGCCGTACCACGTCCACTCTCGCCGCAAGCCCGAATACTGAAGCAAGCCGAGCTCAAGGCGAAGGAGGCCGAGGACGAGGCTCGCTTCAAGGAGCAGGCCGAGCAGCTCGCGGCGGAGCGCGCGCAGAACGCGGACCTTGCCCGTCGGCTCGACGAGCTCAAGGCGCAGGTCACGGCAGCCAAGGCGGCAAACCAGTCCGTCCAGGACACTCATGACTACGACGAGAAGGCGACCCGCGACGCCTTCATCGATCTGCTTCTGAAAGAAGCGGGCTGGGATCTACTCTCCCCCGGCAAGGACACCGAGTACCCCGTCATGGGCATGCCCACCAAGTCCGGTAAGGGGTACGTCGATTACGTGCTCTGGGGCGACGACGGCAAGCCCCTCGCTGTCGTCGAGGCCAAGCGGACGCGGCGCGACCCCCGTGACGGTCAGCAGCAGGCGAAGCTGTACGCCGACGCACTCCAGGCCCAGTTCAACCGCCGCCCGGTGATCTTCTACACCAACGGCTATGAGACGTACCTCTGGGACGACGCCGCGTGGGGTGGAGACCGAGGCTACCCACCCCGCCAGGTCCAGGGGTTCTTCACCAAGGACGAGCTGCACTGGCACATCCGGCAACGCGCGGGACGCCTCTCCCTGGCGGCCACACCGGTGAACGAACGGATCGCCGGCCGTCCGTACCAGCTGCGCGCGATCCAGCGGGTGGGAGAGACCTTCGAGCGAGACCAGGGCCGTCAGGCGCTGCTCGTCATGGCGACCGGCACCGGCAAGACCCGAACGACCGTGGCCCTGGTCGATCAGTTGATGAAAGCCGGGTGGGCCCAGCGGGTGCTGTTCCTGGCCGACAGGCAAGCCTTGGTCAACCAGGCGAAGAAGGCGTTCACGGAGAACCTGCCGAACACCCCGTCAGCGAGCCTTCTCGATGACAGAGCCGCCTCGGCCCGAGTCCTGCTTTCCACCTACCAGACGATGATGAAACAGATCGATGTCACCAACGGGGCGGGGCGTCGCCGCTTCGGCCCCGGGTACTTCGACCTGATCGTCATCGACGAAGCTCACCGGTCCGTGTACGCCAAGTACGGCGAGCTGTTCCGCTATTTCGACTCCCTGCTGCTCGGCCTGACCGCCACACCCAAAGACGACATCGACCACAACACGTACAAGCTCTTCGCGATGGAGGACGGGGTTCCAACCGACTCCTACGGCCTCCAAGAGGCTGCCGCAGAAGGCTACTTGGTGCTTCCGAGGGCGGTGAAAGTGCCGCTCAAATTCATGGAACACGGCATTCGATACGCCGACCTCTCGGAGGAGGAGAAGGCCGAGTGGGATGCCAAGGAATGGACTGAGGACGGTGACGTCCCGGAGGCGGTGGGCCGCCATGACATGAACAAGTACCTGTTCAATGACGACACCGTGGACAAGATGCTGGAGACGCTCATGGTGTTCGGTCATCGCGTCGAGGGCGGTGACCGGCTCGGGAAGACCATCATCTTCGCGAAGAACGACGATCATGCCCGCTTCATCGAGTTGCGGTACAACGTCAACTACCCGAAGGGGGGCGGCCGAACGGCGCGCGTCATCACGTACAAGGAGACATACGCCCAGTCCCTCATCGACGACTTCTCCAACCCCAAGAACCCGCCGAACGCCCCCGACATCGCCATCTCCGTCGACATGCTGGACACCGGCATCGACGTACCCGAGGTGGTGAACCTGGTCTTCGCCAAGCCGGTCTTCTCCAAGACGAAGTTCTGGCAGATGCTCGGCCGCGGCACGCGGCTACGCCCCGCTCTCTATGGGCCCGACCCGGAGAACCTCGACCACAACAAGCAGGACTTCTTCGTCTTCGACTTCTGCGGCAACGTCGACTTCTTCAACAGCCAGATGGACCGGTCGGAGGGGCGCAAGGCCGCCACCCTCACCGAGCAGCTCCTCCAGCGTCAGCTCGACCTCGTGCGGGTCCTGGACAAGCGACAGCAGCCCGACCCGTCCCGCGACGCCGGTCCTGATGGGATTGGCACCGAAGCCGAGATCCGTTGGTCGCTCGCCCACCGGCTGCACCAGACCGTCACGGGCATGAACCTGGACAACTTCCTGGTCCGTCCGCACCGCCGGGATATCGAGGTGTTCGGCGAGTTCGGCAACTGGCATCGGGTGGACGACGACGCGGACGCCGCGATCCGTGACCATCTGCTCGGCCTGCCCAGCGAATTCCGTCTCGACGGCGATGAGACCGGCGAGGAAGCCAAGCGCTTCGACCTGATGGCGTACGGGCTCCAACTCGCCGCGCTCGAAGGCGGCAAGGAGTTCGCCAGACTGCGGACGAAGATCCAGGACATCGGGTCCAATCTGCTCACCAAGACCAACATCCCAGCGGTCGGCGAGCAGGCCGAGCTTCTGGAAGCGGTGGCGGGCGAGGAGTGGTGGCACGACATCACTCTCCCGCTCCTTGAAGACATGCGGCGCCGCCTGCGTCGGCTGGCGCGTCTCACCGATCCCAAGGTCAAGCGGAACGTCGTCTACACCGATTTCATCGACGAGTTCGGCGATTTCACCGAGACCGAGATCCAGGGAATGCCCCAAGGGACGGACGAGCACCGCTTCAGGCAGCGGGCCCGCGCCTATCTCCTGCGCCACGAGGACCAGCCGGTGATACACAAGCTGCGTACCAACGAGCAGATCACCGAATCCGACCTCGCGGCCCTGGAGGAGGTCTTCCTTTCGGAAGCCATCGCCTCCCCGGAGGATCTGGACGAGGTACGGTCCTCGGGTGGGCTCGGGCTGTTCGTACGCGGGTTGTGCGGGCTGGATCGACAGGCCGCGCAAAAGGCCTTCGAAGGATTCGTCACAGGCAAGCAACTCAGCGCCCGCCAGCTCGACTTCCTGACCTTGATCGTCGACACCGTGACCAAGCGCGGAATCCTCGGCCTGGGAGATCTCTACGAGGACTCGTTCGCCGATCTCTCCCCCGGTGGTCCGGATGATCTGTTCACGGGTGAGGAGCTCGAAAGCTTGAAGGTCATCTTCAAAGAGCTGGAGCGAACGGCCAAGCCTGCCGCCCTGGCTGCCTGAGCGGTACCCGAGACAGCATTCGCCGGACGGCCTCCTCGCGGAGTTCGTCCGGCGATTGAGCGAGCAGACGCTCAGTGGCTCAGTGGCTCAGTGCCAACTATGCGGCGCCCTGAACCCGCCCTCGCGCTCCAACCGGCGCCAGCCGGCCTTGCGGTGGGCTGCTGAGTGGGCCGGGGCATCGGCAGGGGCAGCCGCCGCGCGAGCCAGCAGGATGGCCGTGATGGCGGCGACTTCCTCGGGCTCGGCGTGGCCCTTCTCGACACGAATGTCAGGCGTGGTCATAGGTCTCAGTCTCCGTGAGAGAGGTTTCCGCTGGGGTGGCGCGGAGGGTCCGCTGGGTTACTGCGGGGGGTTGCCGTGCTTGCGCGAGGGCAGGTCGGCGTGCTTGGTGTGCAGCATCGCGAGCGACTTGATGAGTACGTCCCGCGTCTCGGCCGGGTCGATGACGTCGTCGACGAGTCCGCGCTCAGCCGCGTAGTACGGGTGCATCAGCTCGGACTTGTACTCCTTGACCATGCGCGTCCGCATCGCCTCGGGGTCCTCGGCGTCGGCGATCTGGCGGCGGAAGATGACGTTGGCGGCACCTTCGGCGCCCATCACGGCGATCTCGTTGGTGGGCCAGGCGTAGGTGAGGTCGGCGCCGATGGACTGGCTGTCCATGACGATGTAGGCACCTCCGTACGCCTTGCGCAGGATGAGCGAAATCCTCGGCACGGTGGCGTTGCAGTACGCGTAGAGCAGCTTCGCTCCGTGCCGGATGATTCCGCCGTGCTCCTGGTCGACGCCGGGAAGGAATCCCGGAACGTCCAGGAACGTAACGATCGGAATGTTAAAAGCGTCACACATCTGGACAAAGCGCGCAGCTTTTTCGCTGGCCTCGATGTCCAGGACGCCCGCGAGGGTCTGCGGCTGGTTGGCGACGATGCCGACGACCTGGCCGTCGAGGCGGGCCAGCGCGCAGATGATGTTGCGGGCCCAGCGCTCGTGGATCTCCAGGTAGTCGCCGTCGTCGACGATCTCCTCGATGACCTTGGCCATGTCGTACGGCCGGTTGCCGTCGGCCGGGACCAGGTCCAGCAGGATGTCCGAGCGGCGGTCGGCGGCGTCGGAGGACTCGGCGCGGGGCGGGTTCTCGCGGTTGTTCTGCGGGAGCATCGACAGGAGGTAGCGCACCTCGGCGAGGCAGGTCTCCTCGTCGTCGTAGGCGAAGTGGGCCACGCCGCTCGTCTCGGCGTGCACGTCGGCGCCGCCCAGGCCGTTCTGGGTGATCTCCTCGCCCGTCACCGCCTTCACGACGTCCGGGCCGGTGATGAACATCTGGGACGTCTCGCGGACCATGAAGACGAAGTCCGTGAGGGCGGGACTGTAGGCCGCGCCGCCCGCGCACGGGCCGAGCATCACCGAGATCTGCGGGATCACCCCGCTCGCCTTGGTGTTGCGCTGGAAGATGCCGCCGTAGCCGGCGAGGGCGGAGACGCCCTCCTGGATACGGGCGCCCGCGCCGTCGTTCAGCGAGACGAGCGGGGCACCGGCCGCGATGGCCATGTCCATGATCTTGTGGATCTTCGTGGCGTGGGCCTCGCCCAGCGCGCCGCCGAAGATCCGGAAGTCGTGCGCGTAGACGAAGACCGTGCGGCCCTCGACCGTGCCCCAGCCGGTGATGACACCGTCGGTGTACGGCTTCTTGGCCTCCAGGCCGAAGCCGACGGCGCGGTGCCGGCGCAGCTGCTCGACCTCGCGGAAGGACCCGGGGTCAAGGAGCAGGTCGATGCGCTCCCGGCCGGTCAGCTTCCCCTTGGCGTGTTGCGCCTCGGTCGCCTTCTCGCTCGGGCCGGCCAGTGCCCGCGCACGGATCTCGTGCAGTTCGGCCACTCGCCCTCGCGCGTCCGTCGGCTCACCCGGCGCCTCATCCAAAACGGTCATGTACCGACCCTACGAAGCACACCAAGGATTGTGCGCCGTCGACTCTGCACAGTCTCCGGCCTGTTTTCCTGGTGCCACCGAACAGAACCCCACCGGCATGCAGCCGTTCCGACTGCTCAGGGGGCGCGCCCGTTGTAGGAGTCACACAAAGGCGTCAGCTGAGAGCCGCCTCACATTCACTTGGGGAGGATGCCATCCCCAGAGTGACCCCCGGCGCGATTCCCGCGTTGCCGACGCCGCCGGGAGAGCGTACTCGTAGTAGTTGACGCAACACCCTGCGGATGATGTTGAAAATTGAATGGAATAGGTCTACGGTCCTTCGTGTTGGCATCGTTGAACATTCAACAGCTTCATACCCGCAGCACTCCCGTCCCCCCTTAGGAGCACGTCATGGGCATCTTCGGCCGCAAGAGCGACGACACCGACACCACCTCGGCCCCCGCCGCCGTCAACCCCGACCTGGCCGCGCTGACCGGCGAGTACACCATCGACCCGTCGCACACCACGCTCGGCTTCGTCGCCCGCCACGCCATGGTCACCAACGTCAAGGGCCACTTCCTCGACTTCACCGGCACGCTGCACCTGGACGGTTCCGACCCGGCCAAGTCCACCGCGTCGCTCGACGTCAAGATGGACAGCATCACCACGGGCTCGGCGGACCGTGACGGTCACCTCAAGAGCGCGGACTTCTTCAAGACGGAGGAGTTCCCCACGATGACCTTCCGCTCCACCTCGGCCGAGGCCCTCGGCGGCGACGACTACCGCATCACCGGTGACCTGGAGATCCTCGGCACCACCAAGCCGCTCACCATCGACCTGGAGTTCAACGGCGCGGCGAAGGACCCGTTCGGCAACGAGCGTGTCGGCTTCGAGGGCAAGGCCGAGATCCTGCGCTCCGACTGGGGCCTCAGCTGGAACGCGGCCCTGGAGACCGGTGGCGTCCTCGTCTCCGACAAGATCAAGCTGAACTTCGACATCTCGGCGATCAAGGGCGCCTGAGGTCGAGCCACGCGGCCAGATCATCGATCTCGGCCTCCACGGCATCGGCGATGCTCCTGCTGAACTGCACGTCCTGATGGACGGCGTTCACCAGGAGCACGCCTGCCTTGCGGTCGGCGGTGGCGTCGAGCTTCCCGACGAGCTGATCGCCGTAGAGAATCGGCAGCGCGAAGTAGCCCCAGCGGCGCTTCTCGGCCGGCTTGTACATCTCCAACTGGTAGTCGTAGCCGAAGAGTTCGGTGGTGCGCTTCCGGTCGTGAATCAGCCGGTCGAAGGGCGACAGCAGTGCGGCCCGCCCGCTGAACGGCCGCTCCAGGTACGCCGGGTCGACCCGCCACTCCCCCTTCACCCCTGCTACGACGGCCGGTTCGCCGGCCTCGCCGACGACGGCTGGTTCGACCGGGAGCGCGGTGCCGGTGGCGCGGGCGATGCCGAGTGCGCGGAGCCGCCGTTCGTTCCGGAGACGGCGGGCTTCGGCGACGGGGACGGCGGGTTCGTCCGGGTAGACGCGGGACGCCAGGTCCCAGAGTCGCTCGCGTCCCGCCCTGCCCGCGATCGCGACCTCACCCCTCAGCACCATCAGCTCCAGGAGCTGGCTGACGTTGCGGTTGTGCGTCCAGCCGGACGACTGCCACGGCACCGCGCAGGTGTCGGGCAACTCCCTTGAGGTGAGCGGCCCTTGGCCGGTGAGCCGGTCGAGGATGTCGCGCCTGCACGCGTCGTTGGCCGCGACCCACTCCCTGTAGTGCTTGGTCTCCTTCTCCCATACGGCCATGTCGCCGCGGTAGAGCGCCAGGTCCTCGCTCGGGCGGATCATCGCCCGGAGTTCGAGGAGCGTGCGGTCCGTGAGCGCGGCGGTGAGTGCTTCCCGCGCGTACGACGAGCCGAGGCGGCTCCAGGCGACCAGGTCGGCGTTGGGTGCGATCGCGGCCGTGGGGTCGATCTGGAGCAGGGTCAACTGACGTACGACGGTGTGGAGTTCGGTGGGGCGGTTGGCGTCGAGGAGTTGTGCCTGGACGGCGATGCGGCGGGCTTCGGTACGGGTGAGTTCATGCATGACGCTGATGTGCTCCCGGGGTGTGGCCGAAGGTGCGGCGGAAGACGTCGATGAAGGCGCTGGCGGACGACCAGCCGCACTGATGGGCGACGGCCGTGACCGGGGTGTCCTCCGCGAGCAACACCAGGGCGCGGTACAGGCGCAGTTGGGTGCGCCACTGCGGGAAGGTCATGCCGAGGTCGGCCTTGAAGAGCCGGGAGAGCGTACGGTCGCTGGCGCCGACCTGTCTGCCGAGGGCGGCCAGGGTGCGGTCGTCGGCCGGGTCCGCGCTCAGGATCTCGCAGACTGCCCGTAGGAGAGGGGCAGTTGGGGTGGGCAGGTGCAGGGGCTGTTGGGGCGAGGCCCGCAACTGGTCGAGCAACACGGCGCGGAGGCGCGCGCGTTCGGGGCTGCCGTCGTCCGGGGTGGGAGGGTCGACGGTCTGCGTATCGGCGGTCTGCGTGTAGGCGAGGATCAACTCCCGTAGCAGGGGCCCGACTTCGAGGACGGTCGGCTGGTCGAGGCCCAGCGGGTTGTCGCTCGCGGGCAGACCGACCAGCCGCAGTTCGAGTTCGCCGTGGGCCTGGTGGGCGTGCACGGTGCCGGCCGGTACCCAGATGGCGCGGGTGCCCGGCGCGATCCACGAACCCGCGCTGGTCGTCACGGCCAGCACGCCTCGCCCCGCGTAGACGATCTGGTGGTCGTCGTGGCGGTGGGCGTCGATGGCGGCGCCAGGGGCCAGCCACTGGATGCGGGTCGGGGCCACCGGCTCGTGGCGGATTTCTGTCATTGGTTGGCAGTTTATCGGAAGCGCGACACAGCGCCCAGCGATGAGCATGGCGATATGTCAAGGAACAAAGCCATCGTTCTGCTGTCGGTCGGCCATGCCTGCGTGGACATCTACCAGGGTGCGGTCGCCGCGCTCATCCCGTTCTTCGTCGCCGAGCGCGCCTACAGCTATGCCGCGGTGTCGGGCATCGTGCTCGCCGCGTCCCTGCTCTCCTCGGTGGCGCAACCGGTGTTCGGTCTGCTCACCGACCGCTGGGCGATGCCGTGGATCCTGCCGCTGAGCACGGTTCTCGGCGGCCTCGGTATCGCACTCAGCGGTCTGAGCGGCTCCTACACACTCACGCTGGTGTTCGTGGCCGTGTCCGGTGTCGGGGTCGCCGCGTACCACCCCGAGTCCGCGCGCGTCGCCCGGCTCGTCAGCGGGGGCAGCCACAGCGCGATGGGCTGGTTCTCGGTCGGCGGCAACCTCGGCTTCGCCGCCGCGCCGCTCATGGTCAGCGGTGTCATCGCCACGGGCGGCCTGCGGCTGTCACCGCTGCTCATACTCCCCGCCCTCGCCGGCAGCGTGCTGTGCCTGCCGGTGCTGCGGGCGCTGGGGAAGCCGGAGGCGAACGCCGCCGACGGCACGCTCGCGGTGGGCACCGACGACAAGGCGTCGTTCGTACGGCTCTCGCTGTCCGTGGTCCTGCGGTCCATAGAGTTCATCGGTCTGAGCACCTTCATCTCGCTCTACGCCCAGCAGCGCATGGGAGGCGGTACGGCGGCCGGGACCCTGGCGCTGTTCGTGCTCTACCTCGGGGGCGCCCTGGGTTCCGTGGTGGGCGGCAGTCTCGCGGGCCGCTGGGACCGGGTGACAGTGGCCCGCTGGTCGTACGTGCTGACGATCCCGGCCATCGCGGGCACGGTGTTCGTCCCCGGGCCCGCGTTCTACGTGTTCGTGGCGCTGGCCTCGCTCGCCCTGTACGTCCCCTTCTCCCTGCATGTCACCCTCGGCCAGGACTACTTGCCCACTCGCGTCGGCACGGCCAGCGGGATCACGCTCGGGCTGACCGTCAGCATCGGGGGCATGGTCACGCCACTGATCGGGGCGATCGCCGACGCGACGTCCTTGCGGACGGCTCTGGCGCCGCTGATCGTGTTGCCCGCGTTGAGCTGGCTGTTGTTCCGGGGGCTGCCCGAACCGACGGTGCCGCGGCGGGTGTTGACGATGCGTCAGACGACCGGCGCGGCCACGTGAGCCAACCGCTCCAACTCCCGTGGTTCTCAAGGCATGTTGCTACGGCGGGTCAGACCCTCTCCCGCGTCCACGGCTGGCGCACCCGGCTGCCCGCGTCGGCACGGACCTTGCGCGCGTCATGGCCGACGTGCTTGTTCATCGCCGACCGCAGCCGGTGGTGGAAGGTGAATCCGGGAGCCGGTCCTACCTTCGCCCGCCGCTCCCGCACATCGGCCTTCGTGCACAGCAGGTTCCACACCCGGTCCGGGCACTCCCCGTGCCGCCAGAGGAAGTCGCAGTACGGGATGTGCGCGATCTCCAGGTTCAGCCAGCCGTCCTTCTTCAGCACGCCCTCCCACTCGGACAGGTGCAGCTTCAGATATCCGTGCCGCCGGCCGGACTTGTCGACGCTGGTGATGCCGAGCACGCGGACGAAGCCCGGGGTGTGCTCCAGCACGAGCACCGGACGCTCCTTGTAGTTGTTGTCGTCGTGGGTGAGTTCGGCCGTCCACACATCGCCCACGGCCGGCGGCCAGGACTTCACTCCGGGAGGTGCGGGGCGGGCCGGCGGCCCGGTCCTCAGCCAGGGCACCAGGCGGACGGCCGCGGCCACCGCGCAACCGGCGGACAGGCCCACCGTCGACCACCACAGGACGGCAAGCAGCAGCGCCCCCGCGGTGGCGTCGTCCGGGTCGGGGACGAGGGTGCCGCCTGTGTGGTCGATCCAGTACCCGGTCGCGACAGCCAGGAGCGCCTTCTGCAGCGCCGACCACAACAGGACCAGCGGGAAGTAGCCGTGGTCCACCGCCCGCATCAGACCCAGTACGGCGGCGGCCGTCGCGTAGACCACGGTCATCCCGGCCATGGGCTGCCTGCCGACCCCCGCGTCCAGGAGTGCCATGACGCCCGCCAGGACACAGCAGAGGCCCACCGCGCGTGCCGCGACCAGCAGGCGGCTCCCCTTGAGCCGGGCGGGCGCCACCATCCGGACCATCGGGCGGGCCACCAGGACGCACAGCACGAGCAACGCCACGCAGATCCAGGTGTTCCTGGTGCCGGTGAAGCCGACTCGGACCACCGGAAACACGAGCACCCACATCACCCACGAGCCGAACCCCACCGCGAACGGCGCCCCTCCCGAGTACTCGGGTGTCAGCCGCTTGGTCCTCAGCCGCGGCTGCTGCACCCCACCGATCAGCGGCGCGCTCAGACACACCAGAAGTACGGCCCCCGCCAGAAACGCCTGCACGTTTCCTCCCCCGTTCTCGACGCTGGGAGCAGCATGGGCAGGCGATCGGCGTGCCGTGCGTCGTTTCGCTCTTCCGCGCCAGCACGCCTTCCGGTCTGGTAGAAGCACGGGCTACAGAAGGGACTCCCGATAGATGTCCCCGTAGGTGCGCTGGTCCTTGATCAGGTCGTCGGCGAAGGCGGCGACGTCGGTGCCGATGAGTTCCAGGATTCCCTTGCCGTCCGCGGCGCCCTCCTCGAAGAAATCGACGATTCCTGGGAGCAGGGTCAGGTCGGGCAATTCGACCGGCCCGACCTTGAAGTAGTACTTCTGCATTTCCTTGTAGACGATCTGGTAGTCCGGCGGGAGCGCTTTGACCCGTGCCACGTGCGCCCGCCAGTGCTTCTTGCCCTCGATGATGTTCTGGATACTCACGTCAGCCTCCCAGCCGGGCCAATTTCCTGGCGACGTTCCGGTTCAACTGCTCGCGCCACCGGTCGCGATGACTCCGGGTCCCTTCTCCGCCGGCCAGCGCCGCGCAGAAGCCCGCGATGTCGTCGCCCAGCACGTCCTGAACGCCCTGGCCGTCCGCCGCGGTCTCTTCGAGGAGCCCCAGGGCGCCGTCGAGGATCGGCATCAGGTTGCGGCCGGTGAAGCCCGAGTACGGGGAGAGGTGGACCTTGATCTCTTCCCACGCCGCCCGGTAGTCGGCCGGCAACGCCTCGGCCCGGACTTCGAACGCCTTCCATTCCCTGGTGAGGTCGCTGCCGGTGATGGTTTCCCAGTAGTTCATCGCCCGCCCTCCTTCAGCTTGTTGATGCGCGCGGAGAGGTAATCCCATTTCGCCCAGAATCTCGTGAGTTCTTTGCGTCCCGCTTCGTTGAGCGCGTAGAACTTGCGCGGCGGGCCCATTCCGGACGGCCGCTTCGTCACTTTGACGAGCCCGTTCTTTTCGAGCCGCAGCAGGATGGTGTAGACCGTGCCCTCGATGACGTCGGCGAAGCCGAGCTCATTCAGCCGGCGCGTGATGGCATAGCCGTAGGTCTCCTCGCCGCCGATGATTTCGAGCACGCAGCCCTCAAGGGTGCCCTTCAGCATCTCCGTCAGGTCGTCCATCGCCGGTCCCCTTCCCGCCCGCTCCAGGTACTGCGTAGTACCGAGTACCACTATACGGTATCACCGAGTAGCTCGGCCAGAGGCGGACGGCGAGCGACTGGCGGCAAGCGGCGTCAGACCACGGCGAGCCGGTCCACCAGTAGCCGGATCCTTCGGTCGGCGTACTCCGGCGGCAGCCGTCCCGCTCGGGTCAGGGTGGCCAGGCCGTGCAGGGCTGCCCAGAACAGCTCGGTGAACACCCCCGGGTGGACACCGTCCCCGGCGACCTCTCCGAGGTTTTCCAGCAGGGCGGCGAAGGCGTCCTTCAGCGGCTCCGGGGTGTCCTCCTGCGCGAACGCCAGGCCGCCGTCGAGCTGGAACATGGCGTCGTAGACCGCCGGGTTGCGTTGCGCGAAGTCGAGGTAGGCGCGGGCGAGGGCGGTGACCCGGGCGCGCGGGCCGTCCGCGGCGGAGGTCGCGGCCCGCAGCTCCGCAGCCATCTCCGTGGCGCCTTGGAGGGCTACGGCGCCGATGATCTCCCGCTTGCCGCGGAAGTGGCTGTAGAGGACGGGCTGGCTGTACTCGATGCGCTCGGCGAGCCGGCGGGTGGTGACCGCGTCCCAGCCGTGCTGTTCGGCGAGTTCGCGGGCCGTCGCCAAGATGAGGCGCTCGCGGCCCGCCCGTTCGCGCTCCTTGCGTTCCTGTACCGACATACGTCGATCCTAGCAGTGCTAGACAATCGAGCGACAGTAGGTCTAGCGTTGCCTCATCAGCTAGCAACGCTAGAACCCGAGGAGGGTCATGATGCTCACCGCACTTGAGGTCTTCACCACCGTGGTCGTCGGCGTGATGGTGGGGGTCGAGTTCTCCGTCGCCTTCGTCATGAACCGGATCTTCAACGCGCTCCCCGAGGACAGCGGCCAACTCGGCCGCGCCCATGGGGGCCGGATGCTCGGCGCCGTGATGCCGTTCTGGTACATCGGCTCGCTCGTCCTCAGCGCGATCTGGGCGGTCGCCGGATGGCACCACCGCGGCGCCGGCCTCGTCGTCACCGCCGCCGCGCTGCTGATCGTGAGCGTGATCATGTCGGTCCTGCTGCTCGTCCCGATCAACAACCGGGGCAAGACCTGGACCCCCGAGAACCGGCCCGCCGACTGGAAGGAGCAGATGAACCGCTGGGACCGCTACCACTACGTCCGCGTCGCGGTCATCATCGCCGCGTTCGCCCTGCTGGCCGCGGCCCTCACCTGAGCGCGAACTCGCACCACACGACCTTGCCGGGCTCCCGTTCTCCCACCCCCCACTTGTCCGACAGCGCGGCGACCAGCATCAGACCCCGCCCCTCCTCCGCATCCAACGACCGGTACGGGGTGCGGACCTTGCGGAGTTCGGTGGTGCCGCTGTCGTGGACCTCGATCCGGAGGACTCCGTCGGGGTGCAGCGACAGGTGGAGGGCGAAGCCCCTGCCCGGCGGTACGCCGTGGAGGACCGCGTTGGTCGTCAACTCGCTTACGCAGAGCAGCGCGTCGTCCATCCGGTCCGTGACGGACCAGGACGTGAGCGTCTCCCGGGTGAAGTCGCGGGCCAGGGCGACCGATCTGCGGTCCCGGCGGTAGAACGCCTCGCGGGTGTGGCCTTGTTGGAGTTGTTCATTCACGAGACCACTGTCACAGGGAGTCACTATCGTGGGTCAGTGAGTGAGGTCGTAGTTCGCATTACTACGACCCCACTACGACGTCTTTGGGTGTGCGCGGGGGAAAGGGACACGCATGCAATCGGCGAAGAGGCCTAAGAAGGTCGGCACTTGGGAAGCGGTCGGTGGGCTGGTCGCCCATTTCCGGAAGAAGGCGGGGTACACGCAGGAGCGGTTCGCCGAGATCGCGAATCTGCACATCGACACGATCAGGTCGATCGAGCAGGGGCGGCTTGCGCTGCAGGACTATCGGGCGGTGGAGTTCGATGAACTGCTCGGTACGGGTGGGGCGTTGTTCGCGCTGGTGGACAAGTTGCCGGTGCGGGAGCGGATGCCGCAGTTCGCACAGGGCCTCGTCGACATCGAGCAGGTGGCCGTCAGCATCCTCTCGTACGAGACGCAGATGATTCCGGGCCTTCTTCAGACGGAGGACTACTGCCGAGCGTCCTTCGAGAGCCGCTTCCCGCGATTCGAGGACGAGACAGCGGAGCAGTGGGTGTCCTCTCGCATGGAGCGGCAGAAGATCTGGCAACGCAAGCAGCCGCCGTTCGGCCACTTCATCCTGGAGGAGTCGATGCTGCGGACGGCGCTCGGCGGGCCGGAGGTCATGCGGGCGCAGATCCGCAAGTTGCGTGCGGACTGCGATCTGGTTCACATGGGGATCCAGATCATGCCCATGGGACGTGTGCCGCACGCCGGTCTCGCGGGACCCATGCTGCTCTTGGAAACCCCCGCCCACGATCACGTGGTCTACCTGGAGGTGCAGCGCGCGAGCTTCCTCATCGACGATCCGGATGAGGTCAGCGTCTATCAGCTGAAGTATGGAATGCTGCGGTCACAGGCCCTCTCTCCGGAGGAGAGTGCGTGCCTCCTGGACAGACTGCTAGGAGAGTAATGAACACCGCAGCACGGCAGCCCCTCCTCCTGGACGACCTGGCGTGGTTCAAGTCCAGCTACAGCAGCAATGAAGGCGGCGACTGCCTTGAAGTCGCTTACGGCTGGCGTAAGTCGAGCTACAGCAGCAACGAGGGCGGCAACTGCATCGAAGTCGCCGCCCACCCCTCCGCCATCCACGTCCGGGACTCCAAGGTGCCTGCCGGTCCCATCCTCACCGTCGCGCCCGGCACTTGGAGTTCCTTCCTCGGTACAGTCACGCGTCCCGGAGTCTGAACCACACTCCCCCGGCGCCCAACAGGCCCACCGCGTACGCCGCCAGAACCCCCAGCCCCGGCCACGGAGCGATCGCCAACGCGCTCAGGTTCTTCGTTGCCTGGATGGACAGGCCCGCCGGCATCGGGGCCCAACGCTGCAGGCGGTGTTGCCAGGTTGGGGAGCTGACGAGTTCGGACAGGAGCGGGACGACGTAGAGGACGCCCAGGCCCAGCGTGATCGCTCCTGCCGTGTCGCGGAGCAGGGTCGCCAGGGACAGGCCCAGTAGCGTCACCAGGACGAGGATCAGGATCGAGCCGATCGTCGGTCGGAGCAGCGCGCCGTCCGGTGGGGTCGGGAGGATCAGGCGGGCCAGGCCCAGGGAGGACAGCACTCCCAGGGCTGCCGCCGGCGCCGTCAGCAGTGACAGGGCCGCCGCTTTCGACGCCAGTACCCGCCACCTTCCCGGCATCGCCGTGAGCGTGGTGCGGATCATGCCCGTGCTGTACTCCGCGCTTATCGACAGGGCGCCCAGGACCAGGCAGACGGCTTGGCTCAACTGGACTCCCGCGAGGCTCAGTTTGACCGTGTCCGCGTGGCAGGGGGACGGGCAGATCCGGGTCGTGACCGACGAGGCCGCCGCCGCGCCGATCGCCGCCGTCAGGACGGCCGTTGCCGCCAGGAGCCACCAAGTGCTGGGCAGGGTACGGAGTTTGGTCCATTCGGCGTGCACAAGGCGCCTCACGCGTCCCGCCTCCGTACCGTCCAGGCCGCCAGCAGGAGTGCTGCCAGCGTGTAGGCGGCCAGGACCGCCAGGCCGTTGTACGGGGAGAGGGGGTAACAGCCGCTCTCCGGGAGGCAGTTGTGCTGGACCTGGGGGTAGTACGTCTTTCCCTGCTCGATCGCGAAGGCCGCTGCCGGGGTGACCCTCAGGAGCCATTGCGCCACGGGGAGCGGCAGGCCGAAGGAGAGGATCTGCGGGAGGACCACGAGGACGACGACCGTCGCTATCGTGCCGGCGCTGTTGCGCAGTACCACTCCTACGGCCAGGGCCATGACCGCGACCAAGGACAGGAGTGCCGCGCTGCCCACCACCGCCCTGAGCGACGGGTTCTCCAGGAGGGAGAGGTCGGGGAACTCGGGGGGCTTGAAACCGTTGGAGCGCAGGGCCCGTTGGGCCAGGGTGAAGCCGATCGCCGTTGCCAGCAGGCCTGTTGTGAAGGTGATCGCCGCTGTCACCGTCGCCTTCGCCGCCAGCACCTTCAGTCGGGACGGGGTCGCCGTGAACGTCGTACGGATCAGGCCCCGTTTGTATTCGGTCGTCACGAAGAGCGTGCCGAGGGCGACCATGAAGAGCAGGCCGAAGGTGACTCCCTGGAAGCCCATCTGGACCAGGTCGGGACTGTTCTCCTCGGGGGCGACGTCTCCCCCGCCGGTGAGGGTGTAGGTGCCGGTCGCGGACACCTTGGTGGTGTTCTGCGGCGCGTTCCCGGCGTTCGGGCCGTTGGCCTCGTTGGGGTCGGGGCCGCCGATGTCCGTGCTCGTCCAGCCGGTGCCGGTCGACGTGCCCTGGAGGGTGAGATGGTCGAAGGTGCCGGTGACCGAACTCCGGCCCGCCCGCGCGCTCGTGCCGCCGAAGGAACGCTGCACGACCTGATGGTCAGGCGTCCCCAGCAACAGCCCCACCTGAACCGTCCTCCCCAGCCCCGCGACCCCCACCTCTCCAAGCTGTGTCCACTTCTCACCATCTACCGACGCATAGCCGGTTAGTTTTCCCCCCAGCCTTTTCAACCGGAGCCACTGCGGGGCCTCGGCCGGATCACTGCTCGGGCCCGCCGTGTCGTGCGTGAAGTTCCACTGCATACGGACGCCATGGCCGGGAGTCGCCACCACCGCCGCGTACGCCGAGCCCTGCTTCAGGCTCGACTTGACGATGATCCCGGCCTTCGCCCAGGGCTCCAGGGACTCGCCGTCGGTGCTCTTCAGGCCGGTGACCCGGACCGTGATCGTGCCGTCGCCGGTCAGCGGGCGGTGGGTGAAGCGGAAGGCGTCGTTGACGACCTCGCCGCCCGGGCCGATGACGATCGGCGGACCGCCGCCGGTGGTGGAGCCGCTCGCGCCCAGCTGACAGATCACGACCGTGACCACGGCCGCCGTCGCCAGCACCAGCAGCCAGGCCCTGACCGTCCAGAACTTCGTCCACTCCGCGCGCAGCAGCCGCCCGAAGCCGGCCCGGGCCGGGTGCAGCGCCGAGCGGTACGGCGCGGGCGTCCTCGTCGGCGTCGTCATCGGGTCACCTCGTCCGTCTCGGCGGGCGTCGATGTGAACTCGACCGCGTCCCGGGTGAGTTCCATGTAGGCCTCCTCCAACGACGCCCGATGCGCGCCCACTTCGGCGAACGGGACTCGGGACGCGGCGAGCAGTTCCACGATCCGCTCGGCGGGCAGGCCGGTGACGGTGAGCAGGTCACGGTCGACGACGGCCACCGTGCCGCCCTCCCGCGCGAGCAGTTCCATGGCTTCCGTACGACTGCTCGTGCGCAGCCGTACCCGGTCGCCGGAGGCCGCCGCGAGGAGGTCGGCGACCGCCGTGTCGGCGATCAGGCGGCCCCGGCCGATGACCACCAAGTGGTCGGCGGTGTCTTCGAGTTCGCTCATCAGATGGCTGGAGACCAGGATCGCCCGGCCCTCCGCGGCGAGGTGGCGGAGCAGGGTGCGGATCCACTGGATGCCCTCGGGGTCAAGGCCGTTGACCGGTTCGTCGAGCAGCAGGATCGGTGGATCGCCGAGCAACGCGGCTGCTATGCCCAGGCGTTGGCGCATGCCGAGGGAGTAGCCGCCGGCCCTTCTGCGGGACGCCTGCTCCATGCCGACCTGTTCGAGGACCTCGTCCACGCGGCGCATCGGCAGCCCGTGCGAGTTGGCCAGCCAGCGCAGGTGGTCACGGCCCCGGCGGGCGGGGTGCAGGGCGGCGGCGTCCAGGAGGGCGCCGACCTCCAACAGCGGGGTGCGCAGGGCCTGGTAGGGGCGTCCGCCGATGAGCGCCCGGCCCTCGTCGGGAGTGTCCAGGCCGAGGAGGGAGCGCATGGTGGTGGACTTGCCCGCGCCGTTGGGACCGACGAAGCCGGTGACCGTGCCGGGCTGGACCGTGAAGGAGAGGCCGTCGACCGCGAGGGTCCGGCCGAACCGCTTCCGTAAGTCGCGGACTTCGATGGTTGCGTCGCTCATGGTGAGGGAGGCTAGGGGCGCGCCCCACACGGTGTCGTCACGCCGGGGAGGTCCCTCACGAGGGGGACGCCGAGCGGGACCGGGGTCGGCACAATGGCCGGGTGGGCGTGGAGGGGTCGTCGGGTGCGGAGAGTTCGGCACCGCCGGAGAACGCCATCGGGGTGAGCGCCATCGCGGCGGAGGGAAATGGGCCGATGCCGATTGGGGAGCCGGGCCGGGAACCCATGCCGGTTCGGGGACCGGGCCAGAACCCTGCAACGGTTCGGGACCCCGGGACGGTTCGGAACCCGGGCCGGGACCGGCTGGTCGCCCTGGGCCGTGCGGGCCTCGCCGCCGCCCCGCGCCGCGTCGCTCTCGCCGTCCCCGTCGCCCTGGCCGTCCTCGCGCTCTCCGAAGTCCTCCTGCGCAGCCGCGACTTGGCCGGAGGCTTCGCCGCCCTGCTGCTGCTCGCGCTCGCCACCACCGTCCCCCTCCCCTTCGTCCTCGGGACCGGGACCGGACGGCTCGCCCGGAATGGCGCCGCCGTCGCGATCGGCGCGGCCTGCGTGCTGTCTCTCGTGCCCTTCGGAATGCTCACCGTCGGCGGGGTCGTGGCCCAGCTCGTCTGCGTGTACGTGCTGGGACGGTCCGGAGCCACCGCGCTCGGCGGCCTGTTCGTCCTCCCCTACGTCGTCATCGCGCTCGCCGGCCACGAGGACCCGACCCGGATCGTCGCCGTCCTCGTGGCGACCCTCGCCTCCGCCGCCGCGGCCACCGGCATCGCCCACCACGTGCGCAGCACCGCACTCGCCCACAGCGTCACGGAACAGGCCTTCGCGGACACCCTCCTCGAACACGCCGCCCGGGGTGAACGGGCGCGTATTGCACGGGAGTTGCACGATGTCGTCGCACACCACATCTCGATGATCGCCGTCCAGGCGGAGACCGCCCGGCTCACCACCCCCGGGCTGCCGACCGAGGGCGCCACCCGCCTCCTCGCCATCGGCGACACCGCGCGCACCGCGCTGACCGAGATGCGGCGGCTGCTCGGCGTACTGCGCGAGGACGCGCACACCGGGGTCCAACGACGGCCACAGCCCGGCCTGCGCCAACTCATCGAACTCGTCGACGAGTCACGGGACGCGGCCGGTTCCCGTACCCGGCTCATCATCAGCGGACCGGTCACCACGCTCGACCCCGGCATCGAGGTCACCGCGTACCGCATCGTGCAGGAAGCCCTCACCAACGCCCGCCGGCACGCGCCCGGCGCCGCCGTGGACGTGGAACTCCGTTACGGGGACGCGGACTTGGCGGTGCGCGTCCGCGACAACGGTCCCGGGCACCCCGCCACCCACAACTCCGGCCACGGGCTGCTCGGCATGCGCGAGCGCGCCGCCACCGTGGGTGGCACCCTGCACACCGGCTCCGCCCCCGGCGGTGGATTCCTCGTCGAGGCCCGCCTGCCCGTCAACCCTGACGGCGAGGAGGAGACATCGGCATGACCATCCGCATCGTCGTCGCCGACGACCATGAACTCGTCCGGGTCGGCTACGCCGGACTCCTCGCCACCCAGGCCGACTTCACCGTCGTCGGCACGGCCCACGACGGCGCCGAGGCGGTACGCGTCTGCCGCGAACAGCTCCCCGACGTGGTCCTGATGGACGTACGGATGCCGGTCATGGACGGCATCGAGGCCACCGCGCGGCTCCAGGGCCCGGACGCCCCACGCGTTCTCGTACTCACGACCTTCGACCTCGACGAACACGTCTACGACGCGCTGACGGCAGGGGCGAGCGGCTTCCTGCTCAAGGACGTGACGGCGGAGCGGCTCTTCGACGCCGTACGGGTCGTGGCGGCCGGCGAGGCGCTGCTCGCGCCCGCGATCACCCGCCGGCTCATCTCCGAGTTCGCCCGCCAGCGCCCCCGAACCACCCCTGTACGGACCGCACTTGACGCCCTCACCCCACGCGAGACCGACGTGCTGCGACTGCTCGCGGAGGGACTGTCCAACCCGGAACTCGCCGAGCGGCTGCACGTCGGCGAGGAGACCGTGAAGACCCACGTCAGCCGCATCCTGTCCAAACTGGGGCTGCGGGACCGTACCCAGGCCGTGGTGATGGCCTACGAGACGGGGCTCGTCGTGCCGAGAACGGGCTGACGGCGGGCGCGCGGCACCGGCAGCAGCCACCACGCCGACACCACCGACAGCACCGCGCCGACCGCGATCCCTTCGAGCCGGGTGGGCAGCAGGTGCAGCGCGTCCTGGCCGAAGTAGCCGAGGAGGAGGGACAGGGCGCAGGTCATTCCGGCAGCCCAGTAGGCGTAGTTGAGGGGACGCAGCCACAACGCGACCGCGAGGACGGCGAACATCAGCGCCACGGAGGTGTCGCCGGTGACACCGATCGCCGCGACGCCCGCCGCCAGCAGGGTACCGACCGTGGCTCCGGCCAGCCGCTCAATTCCCTTGCGCAGTACGTCCGTTCGGCCACGGTTTCCGCTCGCGGCGACGTACGCGGTGAGGACCACCCACGGCCAGTGGTCGTCGAAGAACAGCCGCCCCACGGCGAATGCGGCGGCGATACCGGCCGCCATCTGCAGCGCCATACGGGTGCTCGGGCGGGGGTGGAGACGGGAGCGGCGCGGCGGTTGCTCGGCGGCGGGTTCAGCACGCCAGGACTGGGGCGCGAACCGGTCCCCCAACCCCTGCACCAGCCACACCCCACCGCACACCAGCGCACCGACCAGCGCCGACCAGCCCCAAGTGACCAGCCCGCTCTGCGCCTTGGACGGAAGCGCGGGGCCGGGTACGACGAGGAGGGCCACGAGTGGAAGGGCCAGCAGGGTGCCGATCTTCGTGGCGGTGGGGCCGTAGCGGCGGATCCAGATGGCCAGCGCCATGCCCGCCGTGTAGACGGCGGCGCCGAGCACGTAGTGGGAGGCGAGCAGCCGGCCCACGAAGATCGAGGCGCCGGCCGTGACGGGCAGCAGGACGAGCGCGGTGAGGCGGCGGCGGGTGTCGGCGGTGCGCTGGGAGCGGAACAGGGTGAGGGTCAGGGCGACCGCGAGGACCAGCACGTCGGTGTGCAGTCCCGCGGCACCCTCCAGCCAGAGGGCGACGCCCCAGCAGAGCAGCATGGCGGTCATCGTCAGAGCCGCTTCGTACGCGTTGCGTATTAGTTTGGCGGTCACTATCACTACGGTAGCGGGCATTACGAGCGCTGAATAGTAAGTTAGTGCGTATGATATCCGGCATGGATCATCTCTCTGAGGCCGTCCGGATCCGTCGCGGTGTCGTACGGCTGAACCGGCGGTTGCGGCAGGAGCGCGGCGACGGCGGGCTCACCCCGAACCAGCTGATCGTGCTCGGACATCTGCACCGGAATGGTTCGGCGACGCCGGGTGAGGTCGCGGTGGCCGAGCGGCAGCGGCCTCAGTCGCTCACGCGGGCCTTCGGCGAGCTGGAGGCGGAGGGGTTGATCTCGCGTGAACCGAGTGCGGTGGATCGGCGGCGGTCTGTGCTCACGTTGACGGCGGCGGGGCGGCGGGCGTTGGACCGGGACATGGCTGAGCGGGATGTGTGGTTGGCGGGGGCGTTGGGGTCGTTGAGCGAGACTGAGCGAGGGGTGCTGGAACTGGCGGGGGCGATTATGGAGCGGCTGGCAGGTCGTTGATTGGGTGCGGGTCGGTGGGGGCTGGTCGCGCCCGCGCGGCGGAGCCGCAAATGTCACAGCCCCGCGCCCCTAGGGGGTGGCCCTGGCCGGTGTTGCCATGCCCCGTCAGAGCAGGTCGTTGATTGGCTGCCGGCCGGTGGGGGCTGGTCGCGCCCGCGCGGCGGAGCCGCAAATGCCACAGCCCCGCGCCCCTAGGGGGTTGCCCTGGCCGGAGTTGCCAGCGCAGCCCCATTCGTGCTCATGCCTCGCCACAGCAGGTCCGTGAGGTCTGCGATCTGGGGCTGTTGGTCTTCGTTGGGGTCCAGGAGGAGTAGGCCGCCCAGGCCTCGCATGACTGTGCGTGGGTTCAGGTCGGGGCGGACCGTGCCTGCCTCGGCGTTGGCCCTCAGCAGGGCGGCCAGGGCGACCGTGACCTCCTCGTAGGCGCGGTTGTAGACCTCGCCGCCGGTCGCCGCGGCGCGCAGTGCGTCGCCCAGGCCGCGTTTCGTCGCCATGTAGTGGGCCAGGTGGTCGGTGACCCAGACGCGGAAGGCCTCTTGCGGCGGGTGGGTGTCGATCAGGGTCGGCACGATCTCGACGAGGTGCCGCACTTCGGCCTCGTAGACCGCGAGGACCAGCGCTTCGGATGTCGGGAAGTGCCGGTACATCGTGCCGACGCCGACTCCGGCCGTTTTCGCGATGGCGTTGAACGAGATCTCGCCCGACTCGGCCAGCGCCTGTTCGGCGGTGGCGAGGATGCGCTCGCGGTTGCGTCGGGTGTCCGCCCGGCGCGAGCTGATGGGCTCCGTTGTCATGGTCAGAGGGTACTTTCTTGTCTAGCGGATAATTATCCGGTACGGTCCGGGAACCAGAACGGATAATTATCCGCTTGTTGGGTGAGGAGAGGGTCACCATGAACACATCCACCCCCGCGGGGAACTGGATCGACGGCCGCTGGAACTTCGGCGGCGAGATCCACGAGTCCGTCGACCCCTCGACAGGCAGGGCGGTCGGCACCTTTCACTCCGCCGGCGGCAAAGAAGCGCGGTCCGCGATCACGGCCGCGCGGACCGCGTTCGACACCACCGGCTGGTCGCGCCTGGCCGAGCAGCGGGCACGGGCGCTCGACGAGTTCGCGGACCGCGTCGAGCGCCGGATGGAAGAGCTCGGGGCGATGCTCTCCCGGGAGACCGGCAGGCTCGTCTGGGAGACCAGGATGGAAGCCGAGATGGCCGCCCGCCTGCTGCGCCTGAACGCGGCCCGGGCGCGGGTCCAGACCGGCGGGCAGGCCCTTGAGCAGGCGCCGGAGACGTACTGGCACGCCGTACCGGAACCGGCCGGCGTGGTCGGGATCATCGTGCCGTGGAACGGGCCGCTGCTCCTCGCCGTCCGCGCGATCGGGCCCGCGCTGGCGGCGGGATGCACGGCCGTCGTGAAGCTGCCCGGACAGACCGCGCTGACCAACGCGCTGCTGGCCGAGGCCGTGGCGGAGACCGCCTCGCTGCCGCCCGGGGTGCTCAGCCTCCTCACCGAGACGGGCAACGAGGTCGCACCGCTCCTGGTCGACTCCCCCGAGGTGGACGTGCTGAGCTACACCGGCAGCACCAGGGTCGGCCGGCTGGTGGCCGCCGGGGCGGCGGCCAGGGTGAAGCGGACGACTCTCGAACTCGGCGGCAAGACACCACTGTTGATATTCGACGACGTCGACATCGACGCCGTCGTGCCGGTCGTGGTCCGGGCCGCCACCCTCATGAACGGTCAGTACTGCGCCACCGGGTCGCGTGTTCTGGTGCACCGGGCCGTGGCCGACGAACTCCGCACCAAGCTCATCGGCGCGCTGAGCTCGGTGCGGGTCGGGCCCGCCGACGACCCGGACACCCGGCTCGGCCCGCTGATCGACAAAGCCGCGGTCGCCCGGGTGGACCGCCTCGTCGAGGAGGCCGCCGACTACGCGAAGGTGCTGGTCCGCGGCGGAATCCCGGACGAGCCCGAGCTGCGCGACGGCGCGTACTACCGGCCGTCCCTGGTCGAGACCGACGACGTCGACGTGCCCCTCGTCCAGGAGGAGGTGTTCGGCCCGGTGCAGACCTTCGAGGTCTTCGAGGACGAGGCCGACGCGATCCGGCGGGCCAACGCCACCGACTTCGGCCTGGCCGCCTCGGTGTTCACCGCCGACGACCTCCGGGCCCGACGCGTCGGCCGCGAACTGCGCATGGGCGAGGTCTGGTTCAACGCCCACGGCCTGACCACCTCACAGATGGCCGGAACACCGGTCAAGCAGAGCGGCTACGGCAGCTTCGGCGGTTCCGCGGCCCTGGAACAGTTCCAGGTCATCAAGAGGTACGGCACCCGACGACACGGGTGAGCGCGACCTTCAGAAACCGCCGCCGAAGTCTCCGCCGCCCCCTCCGTCCCCGCCCCCTCCGAAGTCCCCTCCCCCGAAGCCGCCGCTGAAGTCGTCGGAGTCGAAGTCCGCCCCGGACACGTCGCCGCCGTCGTAGCCGCCGCTGCCGAAGTCGCCGTAGCCCGTGCCGTAGTCGGAGGCGTAGGACGGGGTGGACATCATGCTGCCGAGGACCGTGCCGACGAGGAGGCCGGGGAGGAGGCCGCCGCCGAAGTAGCCGCCCGCCCAGGGGCCGTAGGCCGGGCCCGCGTCCCAGTAGGGGCGGCGGCCGTAGTCCGTGTCGACCTCGCGGATCATCGGGTCCCGGCCGTCGGCGAGGCGGGCCTGGTCGGCCGCGCAGACCGGGACCTCG
>NZ_JAWOAI010000020.1:0-39783 GCF_033194735.1 Streptomyces sp. W16 | reverse complement strand
GGTGCGGCGGTCGAGTTCGGCCGTGATCTGGCCGCCCTGCACGCCTCCGGGGCACCGGCGTTCGGCGCACCGCCGCCCGACGGCCCCACGGAGGCGCACATCGGGCTCGCCCCGATGCGCAACGTTCCCGCCGCCGACTGGCCCAACTGGTATGCCGGACAACGGGTGTTGCCCTATCTGCGCAGCGCGGTCGACACGGGCACCCTGGAGCACGCCGAGGCCGCGGTGGTGGAGCGCGTCTGCGAACGGCTGCCCGAACTCGCCGGTCCCGCCGAGCCGCCCGCCCGGCTGCACGGCGATCTGTGGAACGGCAACGTGCTGTGGGGCGCCGACGGACACGTCCGCCTGATCGACCCGGCCGCGCACGGCGGACACCGGGAGACCGACCTGGCCATGCTCCGCCTCTTCGGCTGCCCGTATCTGTCGGCGGTGCTGGCCGGCTATCGCGAGGCCGCGCCGCTCGCCCCCGGCTGGACCGACCGCGTCGGGCTGCACCAGCTGTTTCCGCTGCTGGTGCATGTGGTGCTGTTCGGGCGCGGCTATGCCGAACCGGCGCTGTCGGCGGCGCGGGCGGCCCTGGCCGGGTGACACCGGGCGAGGCAGCCCGTCACCACGGTCCAGGCCAGACGCTGCCGGCCCACGTACTGCCGTTCGGCCGCGGCTCCGCCGAGCGGGCAGCCCTGACCGGATGACACCGGCCAGGGCCGCCCGTGACGGTGGTCCGCGTCAGACGTGCGGGCGACGGCCCCGCTCCTGGTGCGGGAACTTCTGGTCCGCTCCCGGCAGCATGGGCTTCGGCAGGGTCGCCACTTCCTCCTGCGCCTTCTCCAACTGCTCCGCCGTGTCCTGGGGCAGCCGGGGCGAGCGCGGGCGGGCGTCTCGGAAGCGGAACGCGGTGGTGAAGTCGCCGAAGGTCTCCCGCCGCCAGTCGGTGACGTTCGGCTCCTCGACCCCGGTGAAGCGCTCCAGGAACTGCAGCGCCGAGGTGTGGTCGAAGGCCTCCGAGGCGACCCAACCACCCACGGTCCAGGGCGAGATGATGATGGCGGGCACCCGGAAGCCGCCACCGATCGGCAGCCCCTGGATGAACTCGTCCTTCGTGCCCGCGGGCGGCGTCGGCGGCACGACGTGGTCGAAGAGGCCGTCGTTCTCGTCGTAGTTGAGGATGAACGCGGTCTTGCGCCACACCTTCGGGTTCGACGCGATCGCCTCGATCTTCGACGCCACGTAGTCGGCGCCGGCGGCCGGGAGGAAGTCCGGATGCTCCGACTGGTAGCTCGTGGGGCAGATCCACGACACCGTCGGCAGCCGGTCATTGCGGGCGTCGTCCTCGAACGTGCCGTGCGGCTGCGGACGTACACCCCGCTCGTACAGGTCGGAGCCGGGCTGCGCGTTCTTGAACGAGGCGAACTGCTCCAGCATGTTGGTGCCGTAGTCGTCCTCCTCCTGGTACACCTTCCAGCTCACGCCGGCGTTCTGGAGGCGTTCCGCGTACGTCGTCCAACGGTAGGGCGTCGGCGCGACGTTGCTGATGATCGGGCCGCCCTGGGTGCCGCCCGGGTCGATCGAACCGGTCATCCACATCAGCCGGTTGGGCCAGGTCGGTCCGAACACCGAGCAGAAGTAGTTGTCGCAGATGGTGAAGGTCTCGGCGAGCGCGAACTGGAACGGGATGTCCTCGCGTGTGTAATAGCCCATCACATAGGGGCCGTTGACGCCGTCGGCCGCGCGGTGTGCGGGCAGCCACTGGTCCATCTTGCCGTTGTTCCAGGCCTGGTGCTGCACGGACCAGGCGTGGCTGGTGGACGGGATGGCCTGGGCGCTGGAGGTGTGGGTGTCGAGGTGGAACGGGAGAAGGTAGCCCTTCGGATTCACCGCGTCCGGCTGGTAGAAGACGCTGCGCCCGGTGTCGAGTTTGCGGGCGTGCGAATCGGCGAATCCGCGAACGCCGGAGAGGGTGCCGAAGTAGTGGTCGAACGACCGGTTCTCCTGCATCAGCATGACGACGTGTTCGATGTCCCGCAGCGAGCCGTTCTTCGGCGGCTCGGCGGCGACGGCTTTCTGGACGCTCGGCGGGAGGAGGGAGAGAGCCGCGGCACCGCCCACTGCGCCGGCGGCCGAACCCAGGAGTCTACGACGTGTCAACTCGGCCATGATTGCCCCTTCTTGAAGGCTCTTCGAGTGATCTCGTGGACCAGACCTCGGATCACTCTCCGCCCGTCCGGGTATGGGGCGTCAGGGGCGTGTGGTGAATTTGCGGCCAACGTGCGGAAAGGGGTTGGCCAAGCCGTGACCGGCAACATCCGGGCGTTGCCGAGGTGTTGCGAAACCTTGGTGGACGGCTGACGGTCACATGAGCCGGCCCGCGCGAAGACAGCGGTGCCGTACGCGTTTCCCGTTTGCGAAGTTACTGGGCGGGGCTTCTGGGGCGCAGTCGGGCGGCGATCGCCGCCACGTCGTCCTCCGCGTCCTGCACATGGAGGCGCAGCACGATGTCGTCGAGGAGGCGGGAGACACCCTGACCGGGGTGCAGCCGGAGCCGGGCCAGCCGGGCGAGGGAGACGTCGATGTCCTCGCCGCGCCGCTCGACCAGCCCGTCGGTGAACATGACCAGGGTGTCGTCGGGCGTGAGGGTGAGCGTGGTCATCTCGTAGTCGGCGGAGCCCGTGCCGAGGGGCGGGCCGACGGGGACGGGGATCAGTTCACCGGCGCCGTCGCGGTGGAAGACGGCGGGTGACAGATGGCCCGCGCTGGCGAAGGCGGCCGTGCCCCGGGCCGGGTCGAGGAGGGCGAGCAGGCAGGTCGCGGGCCTGCGGTTGTGCTCCTCGGACATGGCCGTGTCCATCTGGCGCAGGATGCGGTGGGGCGGGAGGTCGGTGGAGGCGACGTAGCGCAGCATCGAGCGGTAGGCGTTCATGTCGACGGCCGCGTCCAGGCCGTGCCCCATGACGTCGCCGATGACGAGGAGGGTGCGGCCGTAGTGCAGTCGTACGGCCTCGAACCAGTCGCCGCCGACGAGGGTGCCGCTGCCCGCGGGCAGGTAGCGGGTGGCCATCTCGACGTTGGGGTGGGGGCGGCTGGGTTCGGTGAGCAGGACCTGTTGCAGGTTCAGGGCGGTGGTGTGCAGGCGGTGGTGTTCGACGGCGTGGTGCAGGTGGGCCGCGGTGAGCCGGGCCGCGTAGTGCACGGCGGCGGCCTCGTCGTCGCCGAACGACTGCCCGGCGCGGATCGCGAGGAGCGCGCCGTAGGCCTTCCCCCAGGCCGTCAACGGCACGGACAGTGCGGCCAGTACGCCGTGGTCGTTCGTGGTGAACGACGTGGTGATCGGGTGGCCGGCGTCCAGGGCGCGGACCATGACGTCCTCGCGTGGCGCGGTGCGCAGGCTGTCCAGCAGTTCCTTGCGGCCCACGGCCGCCATCGGGTGCAGCATGCCGTGCGGTGCCGGGCGCGCCTCGTCCTGGGCGAACAGGTCGACGGCTGCGGCGTCGCACAGCTCGTCGACGAGGAACCTCGCGCACTCCGCCGCGGTCCTGCGCTTGTCGAGCGTCGACCCGATGGCGGAGACGGCCCGCTGCGCGAGCGCGAACCGATCCGTCGAGCCCTTCCCGGACCCCGTAACCCCGTCGCCGTCCACCACGACCCCTTTCTGCCGCCCCCATCCCAACACCCGCGCGGGCGTTCGGGCGGTAGCGACCCGTGGTGCGGTGGCATCGGGTCAGGGAGTGCGGGGTCGGTCGCCGGGGACGAAACTCCATGGCCGCGCCGTCCGCGTCGCCGATATCGTCCCCTCCGACCCCTTGATCCCCGACGCTGAGAGCGACTCCGATGACGAACCAGCGACCGACCACCACCCTCTGGCGCCCCACCGGCCCCAAGGAGCTGGACCTGGTCAGGGCGCTGGACTGGCGTGCCTGGCCGCCCCGGCTGCCCGAGCAGCCGATCTTCTACCCGGTCCTCAACGAGGACTACGCGATCCGGATCGCGAGGGACTGGAACGTCAAGCACGACGGCGCCGGATTCGTGACGCGGTTCGACGTGGAGTCGGAGTTCCTGGCCCGGTATCCCGTCCAGCAGGCGGGCGGTCGGACGATTCTGGAGCTGTGGGTGCCTGCCGAGGAGTTGGACGAGTTCAACGCCCACATCGTCGGCGAGATCCGCGTGGTGCACGAGTTCAGGTGAGCGTCGAGCGGGAGTACGCAGCGGGGAGACGTGCACGAAGCGGCGCCACCGTATCCGACGGTGGCGCCGCTTCTGTCGTATGCCTAGGCGCGGCTCCATTGCTGGGTCGCGTTGCCCAGCCCGGTCCACAGCTCGACCTTCGAGCCGTTGGCCGTCCCCCAGTTGGTCACGTCGATGACGAGGCCGTTGGAGCGGTTGACGATGGTGCCGTCCACGCGGAAGGCCCACTTCTGGCTGGCCTTCCCGTTGCAGGCCCACAGGATGAGCGTGGTGCCCGCGGTGGTGCCGTCGCCGTTCGCGGCCAGGCAGCTGCCGTTGACGCGGAGTTCGCCGGCCGTGGTCTGCGTGATGGTCTGGTAGGCGTTGCCCGAGCAGTCGTAGATCTGGACCTGGACACCCGTCGCACCGTTCGGGACGTCGAGACAGCGACTGGAGTACGTGCCCTTCAGGGTGAAGGTCGAGGCGGTGGGGAGCGGGTCCTGGACCAACTGCCAGTCCTGGGAGCCGTCGGTGGTCGCCGCCGCGACGGTGACGGAGCCCCCCGCCGTCGAACCGGTCATGTAGAGGCCGGTGTTGAGGACCGAGCGCAGCTTGTAGTAGCCGCTGGTCGACGACGCGACCTCGGTCCACTGTTTGTCGGTGGCTCCGTCGTCGACCCACTGGGCCAGCTTCTGCCCGGCCGTCGCCGTGCCGGTCCAGATGGCGGCCGAGCGACCGCCGGCCTTGTTGAGCAGCGTCACGTTGCTGCCCTTGGCGGTCAGATGCCAGCGCTGGGTGTTCGCCGCGGTGTCCGCCGCCAGGACGAGGTCGGGGGTGTTCCCGGTGAGGTTCGCGTCCTGGGTCTTGCCGGACGTGGTGCTGAGCACCTGCCCGGTGAGCCGGTTGACGAGGCTGTAGTAGGCGCCGTCGGAGCGGCCGAGGTCGACCTCTGCGTACTTCACGGGGCCGACGCTGGTACCGCTCCAGGACGCCTGGAGTACGAGCACGCGTCCTGTGCCGTCGACGTACTGGAGCATGCGGCTGTACCCGGCCGCGATCGACGTCTTGTACTCCTTCCAGGTGCCGGTGCTGAGCCCGGACTCGTTCACCCAGACGTCGCCGCTGCCGGAGGCGTTGTACACGATCCGGCCGTCCGGCATCGGGAGCAGGACCGGACTGCCGCCGGTGGCGAGGGTGGCCCCGCCCGAGGGCACGGGCAGCGAGGTGATCGCGGCGTCGGTGGCGGAGAAGAACTTCGTCGGGTCGTCGGATATCCGGTAGCGGACGTTGGTGCCGCCGCCCCAGTACTCGTACGTCAGAAGCCACTTGCCGTCGGTCGTCGGGGCGATGGTCGTCATGCCGGGCCGGCCGCCGCCGATCTCCGTCTTGCCGCTGCTCATGGTCACCGTGGAGCCCGGGACGTCAACTACCGGGAAACTCCAGGCAGTTGTGCTGCTCCCGTCCCAGGTGCGATGCAGGAGGACCTGGCCGCCGGAGTCCGTCGCCGTGTCGTTGGCCGGGTCGAGGGTCGGGGCGCCGGTGGTGGTGTTGTAGCCGGTGTAGTCGTCCTCGTCGGAGTAGTAGGCGATCAACGTGCCGTTGTGGGCAAGGAGATGGGGTTCCCAGACGGGGTCGACCTGGGCGTAGGTGTTGGCCGTCGAGACCCGGCCGACGCTGCCCGCGCTGCCGCCCTGCCAGCCGCCGGCGGCGATGATGTTCTGGATGGTCCAGGTCGCGCCGTCGTCCGTGCTGGAGTACAGGGCGAGCGCCACGTCCTTGCGGTCGCCGTCACTGGTCGGCGTCCAGCTGGAGTTGGCGGCCTTCTGCTCCTGGTAGTAGTAGTCGTCGCCGGAGACGATGCTCGCGAGCAGCAGGGTGCCCGCGCTCAGGCTGCCGACGTTCTGCGGAAGAACGTAGAGATACGGGTTGGTCCAATTGCTCGTGTATTTCGCGTATTTGGAGTCGCTGGAGAGATAGGCGGGGGCTTTGACGTCGGACAGTTTCGCCCATGTGGTGCCGTCGTCGTCGCTTTTGTACACGGGCAGTGTCTGGCCCACCGGGGCGGTCTGGTCGTTCTCGAAGGTGGCCACGATCCGGCCGTCCGGCAACTGGGCCGACTTCGGGTAGAGCACGCACGGGCTCTTGCTGCAGGCGGCGGTGTTGGTCGCCGTATACAGATTGGCGGGACTCGGCTGATACGCCGACGCACTTGTCGCGGAGGCGATGGCGAATGCCACGCCCGTGCCGAAGGCTGTCGCCCACGCGAAAGCCTTTCGCACCCAGGATCTTGTCAACGGCTTTCCTTTCACCGGGAGGGGGTCCGGGCAGGAAGCCAGTATTCGCAGCGGACATGGCAATGTCACCGCTACGTTTCGAAAGTGTTTCGCGGAATGGGGAGTTACGCGGTATTGACGGGTCTCCGCACGGACGTCGAAGTCCGCAGCACGAGTTCCGTCGCCAGCTCGATGCGCGGCGACACGGGCGGCCGGCCCTGGGCGAGTTCCAGGAGTACCCGGGTCGCCTCGCGGCCCAGCTCCTCGAAGGGCTGGCGTACGGCGCTCAGCGGTGGGCAGGCCATCGCCGCGACGAGTGTGTCGTCGAAGGACATCACCGCCAGGTCGTCCGGTACGGCGAGACCCTGCTGCCGGGCCGCCTCCAGCACACCGAGCGCCTGCGCGTCGCTGGTGGCGAAGACGGCCGTGGGCGGGTCGTCGGCGTGCAGGATCTGGGCGCCCGTGGCGAGCGCCTCGGCGTAGTCGAAGTCGGTGGAGCGGACGATCGCCGGGTCGTAGGCGATCCCGGCCTCCTCCAGCGCGGCCCGGTAACCGTGCACGCGCGCCGCCCCGGCCAGCGAGTGGGAGCGGCCCGCGACCATGCCGATCCGGGTGTGCCCGAGGTCCAGCAGGTGCTGTACGGCGTCGCGGGCGCCGCTCCAGTTCGTCACGCCGATGCTGGGGATGTCCTCGGAGGGTGCGCTGAGCGGGTCGATGAGGACGACCGGGAGGCGCTGTTCGACGATGCGGCGCTGGTCCTCCTCGGACAGCATCGAGATCACGATGACGATGCCCGCGGCGCCGAGCGCGACGCACTGCTCCAGCCAGCCGGAGATCGACCGGCGGCTCGTCGTGCCGGTGACCACGTCGATGCCGAGTTCTCCGGCCGCGTCCACGATGCCCCGGACCACCTCCAGCGTGTACGGCCCGGACAGGTCACGGAACACCGCGATGATCTGCCGGGGCGTCGCGGGGTCCCGTTCCCAGGGCCGGACGAAGCCGTGCCGCGCGAGGAGTTCCTCGACCCGCTCGCGGGTCCGCGCGCCGACGTCCCGGCGCCGGTGCACCACCTTGGACACCGTGCTGAGCGAGACGCCCGCCTCGGTGGCGATGCTCGTGAGGAGGCCGTACTGCGCCTCCAGTTGTCCCTTGCCGCGACCTGTCACCCGATGCCCGTTCCGCTCGCCGAACACCGATGCGCCGGACCGCATCGCGTAGCTGGCCTGAAACTTTGCCGCAAGGTAACGGGGCGCGGGCCGTGGAGGCAATACCGGTGCACGGGGTCTCGCGCGGTTACGACGCGCGGGTCACGAAGCCGTCCCTGACCTTGTCGAAGACGGGACGGTAGGTGTCCCACTTCGCGTCCGGGGCCGAGAGGTAGATGTCGTACTCACGGTCGCCCTCCTTGCCGAAGCCGAGGTCGATGGCGCGGAACACCCTGACCCGGCCCTGGAAGGTGAACTCCCAGATCGCGGCGGGCTGCCCGCGGAAGGTGGTCTGCTGCATGCGGAGCCTGCGGTAGGTGGGGTAGTTGACCTTGGTGTTGGCCTCGATGTCCGCGAAGTGCGTGCTCGGGTCGGGGCCCGCCGGGTCCACGACGCCGATGGTGAGCCCGGCGAGGCCCGTCTCGTCGGTGTAGGTGACCCCTTCCGCCGTCCGCTTGCCGGCCTTCCAGTCGTCCGGCACCGGGAAGGAGACACCGAGTTGCCGGTCCCGGACGAGGTGGTAGCCGTCCGGGACGGGGGACGCGGAGGTCGTGGCGGTGGGCTGACCCGTCGCGTGCCCGGGAGCGGACCTCGACGTCGCGTGCAGCACGAACGCCGTCGCCGCGACGGCCGCCGTGGCAGCCAGGACTCCGAGAACGAGGCCCTTGCGGCCCCGGCGCCTCCCGCGACCGCCGGAGTCCGCGGCCGGTCTCGGCTCCGGGCCTGTGGCGGTCAAGTCATCGGCGGACGGCGGCAGTTCGGCCGTCGCCTCTCCCCACCACGCGGTCTGCAGGGCGCGCTGCGTCTGCTCCGCCGTCGGCCGTTCGTCGGGCTCCTTGATCAGCAGTGCCTCGACGATCGGCTCCAGCGGTCCCGCCTGCTTCATGGGCTCCAGCGGGTCCGTGGCGATGGCGTACGCGGTCTCCATGGCGGTGGCGCGGCGGAACGGCGGACGGCCCTCGACGGCCTGGTAGAGCGTCGCGCCCAGGGCCCAAAGGTCGGAGGCCGTTCCGGGAGTGAGCCCGCGGATCCGCTCCGGGGCCATGTAGTGGATGGAGCCGACCATCTCGCCGGTCTTCGTCAGCGTCGACGCCCCGTCCGTCATGGCGATGCCGAAGTCGGTGAGGACGGTCCGGTCGCCGGTGCCCAGCAGGACGTTGCCGGGCTTGACGTCGCGGTGCAGTACACCGGCGGCGTGGGCCGCGCGCAGGGCGGCGACCGTGTCCAGGCCGATGCGGGCCGCCTCCTCGTGCGGGAGGGTCCGGCCGTCCTTGAGGAGGTCGGCGAGCGTGGGGCCCGGGACGTACTCCATGACGATGCAGGGGCGGCCGTCGTCATCGACGACATCATGGACGACGATCACGTTCGGGTGCGCGATCCGGGCGGCGCTGCGGGCCTCGCGGCGGGTGCGCTCGTAGAGGGTGGCGAGTTCGTCGGCGGAGAGTTCCGGCCGCGCGTGCAGCCGCTTGACCGCGACCTGGCGGCCGAGCACCTCGTCGTCCGCCCGCCAGACGATGCCCATGCCGCCCCGGCCGATCTGCTCGGCCAGCCGGTAGCGCCCGGCGATGCGACGCCCTTCGTCCGACACGGTGTCCTCCGCCGGTTCTGTCCCTGTTCGATTCGCCTGGTCACCATAACCGGCTCTTGTCCCGGAACGTGTGGGGCGGATCACGGTCCCCTCCCTGACCGGAGGGCCGCCCACCTCGACTGGAGGGTGGAGAAGGCCTAGTACCCCGGTACTAGTCACCCCGGCCGTTTTCACTTCCCCGGTGCCGCGGACACGGGGAAGGGCGCTCATAGCGTGAAGGAGTGGGTCGCGCAGGCCCACCTCTTTCTATCGAACCTGGTGGGAGTACCCCGTGGCCACCTTCCTCTACCGACTGGGCCGGTTCTCGTTCCGGCGCCGACGGCTCGTCCTGATGCTGTGGATCGCCGTCCTGGCGGCCGTCGGGATCGGCGCGGTGAGCGTGTCGTCGAACACGTCCGACAGCTTCACCCTCCCCGGCACGCAGTCGCAGAAGGCGATCGACCTGCTGGGCAAGGAGTTCCCGCAGGCGTCGGCCGCCGGCGCCACCGCCCGCGTGGTGTTCGAGGCGCCGGACGGACAGCAGCTGAAGTCCGGGGCGAACAAGACCGAGGTCGAGTCGCTGATCGCCGACCTCAAGAAGGCGCCCCAGGTCGCGAACGTCAGCGACCCGTATCAGAGCGGTCTGATCAGCAAGTCCGGCACCATCACCTACGCCCAGGTCACCTACAAGGTCACCCAGCCCGACGTGACCGACGCGGCCCGCGCCGCCCTGCACTCCGTGGCGGACAAGGGCGAGAAGGCGGGCCTCGCGGTCAGCCTGGGCGGCAATGCCGTACAGGAGAAGGCGGGCGGCGGCGCGACCGAGCTGATCGGTCTGCTGATCGCCGCCGTGGCGCTGGTCATCACGTTCGGGTCGATGCTCGCAGCCGGGCTGCCGCTGCTGACGGCGATCTTCGGGGTCGGCGCGGCGGTCGGCGCCATCACGGTGGCGGGCGCGTTCTTCGACCTCAGCTCGGCCGCCACGACCCTGGCGCTGATGCTGGGCCTGGCGGTGTCCATCGACTACGCCCTGTTCATCGTCTCCCGCTACCGCAGCGAGGTCCGCGACGGCCACGAACCGGAGGAAGCCGCGGGCCGTGCGCTGGGCACCGCCGGTTCCGCGGTGGTGTTCGCCGGTCTCACCGTCGTCATCGCCCTGGCCGGTCTCAGCATCATCGGCATCAGCATGCTGACCACCATGGGCCTGGGCGCCGCCTTCGCGGTCGTCGTCGCCGTACTGATCGCGCTGACCCTGCTGCCCGCGATGCTGGGCTTCGCCGGCATGCGGATCATGGGCAGCCGGTTCACCAGCCGCAGGATGCGCACCCTCCAGGAGCGCGGCGGGGGCGAGACGACGGGCGTGCGCTGGGCCCGGTTCGTGACCCGCAACCCGGTGAAGATGCTGCTCGTCTCGGTCGTCGGGCTCGGTGTCCTCGCCATCCCCGCCCTGTCGATGCGGCTGTCCCTGCCCGACGACAGCATGTCCTCGCCGGGCACCAGTGAGCGCATCGCCTACGACACCATCACCAAGGGCTTCGGGGACGGCTACAACGGCCCGCTCACGGTGGTCGTCGACGGTCGCAGCAGCAGCGACGCCAAGACCGCCGCGCAGGACACGGTCGACCGGCTGGGCAAGCTGTCCGACGTCGCCGCCGTACGCCCCGCGGTGTTCAACCAGAACGGCGACGTGGCCCTGATCTCCGTCGTCCCGAAGAGCTCCCCCAGCAGTCAGGCCACCGTCGACCTGGTCTCCCAGATCCGCGACCGGGGCCCTGCGCTGAAGTCCGACACCGGCTCCGAGCTGATGGTGACCGGCACGACCGCGCTGAACATCGACGTGTCCAACAAGCTCAGCGGCGCCCTGATCCCCTACCTCGGCGTGGTCGTCGGCCTGGCCCTGGTCCTGCTGCTCCTGGTCTTCCGCTCGATCCTGGTCCCGCTCAAAGCCGCCCTCGGCTTCCTGCTCAGTGTGGTCGCCACGCTCGGTGTGGTGGTCGCGGTGTTCCAATGGGGCTGGCTGGCGGACCTGTTCGGCGTCGACCAGACCTCGCCGATCGTGAGCGTGCTGCCGATCTTCATGATCGGCGTGGTGTTCGGACTCGCCATGGACTACGAGGTGTTCCTGGTGACCCGGATGCGTGAGGAGTACGTCCACGGGGCCGAGCCCACCGAAGCGGTGATCGCGGGCTTCCGGCACGGGGCCCGGGTGGTCACGGCCGCCGCGGTCATCATGATCTCCGTGTTCGCCGGGTTCCTGCTGGACGACGTGGCCCTGATCAAGTCGATCGGCCTGGGCCTCGCCTCCGCCGTCCTCTTCGACGCGTTCGTCGTCCGCATGACGATCGTGCCCGCGGTCATGACCCTGCTGGGCCGCCGCGCCTGGGCGCTGCCCGGCCGGCTGGACCGGATCCTGCCCAACGTCGACGTCGAGGGCGAACGGCTGCGCCACCTGCTGGCCGAGACCCCGGACGACGGCTCCGGCAGCGCGGACCGGGCGCCCGTGTCGCCCGTCACCACCGGGAAGCGCTGAGGCAGCGGCCGTACGATCCACATCAGGACGCCGGTCCGGGGTCTTCCTCGGCCGCACCGTCCCCGCCCGCCGGTCCCCTCCCCCCGGGACCGGCGGGCGGCCCGCCTGCATCATGGAGGGTGTATCCCGTGACCTCACCACCGATGACGGCCCGGTCCTTCATGCCCGAGAGCCTGATGGGAGGGGCCCGGCTGGGCGACTCCGAGTACCGTGCGGTCGTCGGGCTGCTCACCTGGCTGGGGCGGGTCCGGCAGACCGACACGGCACATCCGCGGGTCAGGCTGTGGGGAGTGCCCGCCTGCTACGCGCTGGCCGGGATTCCGGCCCTGGTACGCGCGGCCCACGACTCAGCCTCCGCATTCGTGCTGATGCTGGCGGTGACCGCCGGGTTCACCGTGCCGTTGCTGTGGCGCAGGCAGCGGCCCGTGCTCGTGTTCGCCGCCCTGGTCGTCCTCTCCGAGGTGTGCCTCGCCCTGGGCGTGGACTCGGGTTCGAGCGCCACCCAGCTGGTGGCGCTGCTCAACCTGGGGCGCTTCGGGGCTCCCGGGCAGTTGGCCGTCGGCGTCGTGTACAACCTCCTGCAGACGTTCGTGTCGATCGCCTTCTTCAACGGTCTGAAGGGATCGGAACAGGGAACCACTACCCCGGTGCTGGCGTTCCTGGCCGTGGTCGCCATCCTGTCGATGGCCGCGCTGGGGCTGGCCGGAAAACTCGTGAACGCCTACATCGAGGCCCTCAAGGAGCACGCCGTACGTCTTGAGGTGGAGCGCGACCAGCGGGCCCGGCTGGCCGCCGCCGGTGAACGTGCCAGGGTGGCACGGGAGATGCACGACATCCTCGGCCACACCCTCGCCGTGATCGTCGGTCTGGCGGGCGGTGCCGCGGGCCTCGCCGAGAGCAAGCCCAAGCGGGGCGCGGACACTTTGCGGATCATCGCGGAGAGCGGGCGCGGCGCCCTGGCCGAACTGCGCAGACTGCTCGCCGTCATCCACGACGACGAACCCGACGACACACCGCTCGCGCCCCAGCCCGGGCTGTCCGATCTCGGCGCCCTGATGGAGCGGGTGCGGGCCGCGGGCCCCGCCGCCGCCCTGCGCCTCACGGGCGAACTCACCGGTCTCCCCCAGGGACTTCAGCTCGCCGTCTACCGCATCGTGCAGGAAGCCCTCACCAACACGCTCAAGCACGCGGCACCGGACACGACCGTCGAGGTCACGGTCGCGGCCGAACCGGAGGCCGTGCACATCACCGTCGAGGACACCGGCCCGCACCCGCCCCCGGGCACCGACGAACAGGGCAAGGGCCTGGTCGGCATGCGCGAGCGGGCCGCGCTCTACGGCGGACAGGTCGCCGCGGGCCCCAACTCCCAGGGCGGCTGGACCGTCCGCGCCCTCCTCCTGCCCTCCTCGACCGCCCCCGACCTCATGGAGAAGCACCCCGCATGACCACCGTCCTCATCGTCGACGACCAGGCCCTGCAACGCCTCGGCTTCAGCATGCTCATCGAGCAGTATCCCGACCTGAGCACCGTCGGCGAGGCCACGCACGGCGTCGAGGCGGTCCGGCTGGCGGCCGAACTCCGCCCCGACGTGGTCCTGATGGACGTACGGATGCCCGGCATGGACGGCATCGAGGCCACCCGCCGGATCGTGCAGTCCGGGGGCCGCTCCCGCGTCCTCGTCCTGACCACCTTCGACCTCGACGAGTACGCGTACGCCGCGCTGCGCGCCGGGGCCAGCGGTTTCCTCCTCAAGGACGCGCTGCCCGAGGAACTGGTCGCGGGCATCCGGGCGGTGGCCGCCGGGGACGCGGTCATCTCCCCCGGCCTGACCCGCAAACTCATCGACGCCTTCGGCGACCGGATGCCCGGCCGCACCCCGGAGCAGGACCGCCGGCTCGACACCCTCACCGACCGCGAGCGCGAGGTCCTCACCGTCATGGCCTCGGGCTGGAGCAACACCGAGATCGCCGAACGCCTCTGCCTCGCCGAGTCCACCGTCAAATCCCACGTCAGCCGCATCCTCGCCAAGGTCGGCGCCCGGGACCGGGTCCAGGCGGTGATCTTCGCGTACGACGCGGGGCTGGTACGGCCTGCCTGAGTTCTTGTTCCTCAGGTCGTCGGCGCGGTCTCGAACTTGCCGAGGAGCGCGGTGAGTTCGGCCGGTTTCTCCACGGGCAGTTCGTGACCGGCGTCGACGATCCGGACGACCGCGTCGGGGTGGGCGTTCGCCATCCGCAGCATCTGGGAGAGCGGCAACTGGATGTCGTGGTAGCCGTGCACGATGAGCGTGGGCGCGGTGATCTCGTGGACCCGGTCCAGGACGTCGAAGGCGCGCATGGCGCCGTAGCAGGTCATGACGACCTCGCGGGGTGTGGCGGCGGAGGCGTCGATGTACTGGCGGATCTTGTCCTTGGGGTAGCCGGGGGCGAAGGCGCGCTGGATGTTGGCGGCGACGAACATCTTGAACGGCAGCAGTGTGGACACCGCGAGCAGCAGACCGCGCGCCCAGCTGTACGTCATGCGGCTGATCGAGTCGACCAGCACCATCCGCTCGACCCGCTCGGGATGGGCGAGGGCCAGGGTCTGGGCGATCATCCCGCCCATGGAGTGCCCGACCGGCACGAACCGGTCGACCTCCAGATGGTCGAGGAGGGCGATGACGTCTCGGGACAGCCCTTCCTCCGGTCAGCAGGCCGTCAACCGGTCCCACGCGAAGGCGCGGGCACTGGTCGAACAGGCCATCACCACCCTCAAGTCCCGGCGGCTCCTGCGCAAGCTCCGCTGCTCGACCACCCGCATCACGAGCCTCGCCCAAGCCGCCCTCCGCTCACTACCCCCAATGGAATGCGATGCCACTCCGATAGGACGTTTCGATGGTGTTCGAAAGGATGGCTGGTATCCACGGGCGGCGCCTACGGTGCGACGCAAAGAGGTCGACCACCGCGAGTTGCATCGGTCGACCGAGTGGCAGGTCCTCACTGGCGTCTGCTCGAACTGGCGTCACAGTGGGGCCCCAGGCAGGGAGACTTCCGGATGCAGTTGCTCAAAAAGCACGTGACCCGTACAGCTGTGGCTCTCGCCCTTGGCGCCGGCGCGCTCGTCGGCGGCTCCAGCACTGCTTCAGCTGCCGACGTCCATCCCCAGTACGTGACCTACAAGTGCGATGACGGGCGGGCCTGCGTATACGACAGGTCCGGAGGAATCTGGAATATGGACGGCTGTGGGCCTAACTACATCTACGGCGTTTTCTACTTTGCCAAGGCCCACGGCAACAGCTTCACGGTGTGGTATCAGAACAACACGTGGGATCTCGTCCCGGCATGGAGTCAGCGGTTCCTCGACGCCGGTAATAAGGTCACAGAAGTGGATGTGCATTGCTGAGTACTGACGACAAAAGCAGCCCCCTTCCAGCTTTAAGGAAGGGGGCTGTCTTCTGGTGTTCTGGGATGTTTTTGTAACTGCTGTGTGATCACCTGCGGGCGAGTCCAGGCATTGAGCGTTTTCCAACCTCAATTTGAGCAGGTCAGATGCAGTGTGGTCCAGCATGCCGCGCAGTTTGAAAGAGGCTCACTGGGTGGGTACCTCGGCGAGCGAGAGGCTGTTCCGATCGGGGTCCAGCACGACGACGTGGCGTACGCCGTTGCTGTAGGTCTCGACCGCTTCGTGGTCGATCCCGTGTGCGGCGAGTCGGGCCAGGATCTCGTCGAGGTCGTTCACGCCGAGCGTGATCATGGCTCCGCCTACTCTCTCAGCGCGCACGTCCCGATCGTCAACGACGACCCACGCGTTCTCACTGACCCGCCACAGGTACTCCTCGCCGATGATCTCGTCCGCTGGGCGCCCGAAGAACACCTCGAACCACTCCAGTGCCTTGATCCGGTCACTCACGCACATGACGCTGTACAGGTCCACTCGGATCACTCCTCATAGCCGTTTCGGAAGTTGGACCACTCCCTTGACCGAAACTCATCGGAGGAGGTAGCCCGGTTCTCCACTAGGTCGGTGAGGCCAGGCGCCGTTGGCGCTATTGGAGCCGTCGCACCCACATCCTTTCCAACCTGCGCGGTGTGCAGGGTGAGGACGGCCTGTATGAGGCTCGTGATACGGATGGCGGATCAGCGCAGCTTGCGCAGGATCCGCCAGGTCTTGAGGGTGGCGATGGCCTGGGCCCAGCACTGCACGCCGACTTCTTCCAGGGCGTTGATGATGCCGTGGACCCGTACGGCCTTGATGTCGTGAACGGCTCCGGGAGGGGCAGCAGCGTGCCGTCCAGGATGACGAACGCCCTGGTGGAAGCGGTCTTCATCGACTCAGCGAAGGTCGGGTCGAAGGCCGCCAGGACATCCACGGCCTCGACGACGTAGCGGTACGCGGTGGTGCTGCCGATTGCGAAGCCAGCCGCGAACTGCGCGTGGGTGTGACCGCACCGCGGGTGAGCCAGTGCGAGCAGGGCCCGGCGGCCGGTGTTCAGGCGCCGCCACCGGATCCGAGCATCTGGTCGCGCTCCCGCAGGCGAGCGGAGAGGAACCGAAGGGCGGAGCTGGACAGGTCCAGCCCGGACGGGTGGACGAGCACACGAAGCCTCTGGTGGAGACGGATTTCTTGGTCGAAAACCCATCTACCAGGCGCCTCATCCGTCTGTCAGGCCAACTGCCCAGCCCGCGAAAGGGGTTGGAAATGGCCGGGGAGTCGCGAGGCTGGGTGCTCGATGCTCAGGCCCAGGTGTTATGAGTCGAGCCGGTTCACGAAGTCGATGGCGGCGAGTACGTCGCCGCAGTCACCTTTGTGCGCGGCATAGGCGTGACGTCCGCAGGCTGAGTGCCGGCAGGCGTCCCGGATCATGTGTCACTCGGCAAACGGACGAATGAGATTCGCATGCCGCGCTGGGAGTGCAGCCACGGTCCGCGCGCGTGGGCGGTGGCAGCGTGTCGAGGGATTCGTGGTTCAGCGCTCCAGGATCGAGGACCGGGTGCCCCAAGAGACGGGCGGCAGGGCTTCGGCGCAGCCGCTGCAGGGCGCGGTAGGGGTTTCCGCGTAGGTCAGAGCGACGGTGAGGGGTGGCGTGGCTGGGCCACGCTTGCGTCGTCCACGGAAAGCGGATCGGTCACGTGGGCGGCCAGGGTTCGGCGTTCAGCGGGGACACCCCGGTACGCCGACCACCCGGTGGTCATCGGTCGGCAGGTGGACAACGAACCGGGCCGGCGCCTCCTCCACAGCAACGGTGTCTTCGAGCTCTTCGTGGACCACCGCCCCCGCACCTCCCGGCCCGCCACCACACCTGTAAGCACGGCCCCGACTCCCACTACGGCAACCCGGCCTCCGAGCCCGCCGCCTGAGAGCCCCGGATGCCGGCCATTCCTCTTCGCTATTCCCGTTTCACCGCATAACCGGATACTGACGGCCATCGAACCGTCACCACCACGGATTCCTCTTCCGCGAACCAGGAATGATCGACTCCCGGGCCCCACACGACGTAATCCCCTTGCTGCTCCAGAAGAACACCGCGTTCCGGGAATTCCACACGGAACCGGCCGCTGACGAGCACCAGAAGAGCGGTCCGCTCGTCACCTCTCACCCACTCCGGCCGTTCGTCACCCCGTGGATGGACACCCCACTTGACCTCTACGGCGTCGGTGTGACGAGGATCGCCGACGTCCTTGAAATGACCCAGAAGCCATCCTCTGTCCAGTGGCGCGTCCTTGCCCGCGTTTCCCACATATATATTTCCGCTCATAAATCCAGACCTTATCAGCCGTCATTTTTGATATTCACGTAGGTCCGCACACCGTGCGCATCCGTGATGTCGATGATGACGCCCTTCCATTCCTCGGCAGGCTCCTCGGGCATCTCGGCCGTCTGGTATTCGGCCAGCTTCAGCAGTTCCGCGGTCACCCGGACTCCGGTGAGGCGCTCGGCCAGTGCGAACACCGCCGCTTTGCGGTCGACACGAGAAGCCTCTTCGTCGGTGAGGCCGAGACCGACCTCGCAGATCAAGGAGTTGAGCTCGTCCGGGGAGCTGCCCCTTCTGACCGTGGGCCATTCGAACTCGGTGCGCAACTCCCCGTTCTCGTACCAGTGGAAGAAGTGCATGGGCTTCCCGCCATTGCTCGAATGAGTGACGACGCGGCTCCCGGCCGAGAGGGTTTCCATGAAGCCGAGCGGCCAGAAATCCCCACCGAGGGCCAGGGCGAGGGTCCAATCGCCTTCCTCGCCCGGGACAGTGCACGCTCCCGCGAGCACGCAGGCGTCCCAGCCATCGGATTCGTCGATGAGCTCCAGGTGTTGCTCGATCAGTTCGTCGAGTCCTTCGCAGACGCCCCTCGGTTCGGCTCCCGCCACGGCGAGCAGCTCCGCCGGGGAGACTCCCCGCACCAGAACCAGGGTGTACCCGCTCTCCAGCGGATAGCTGAAAGGGGACGATGAGGAACGTATCCAGCCGTAGTCGGCCGCGGTGGCTGTGGTCATGGAGTGCATGCTGCCAGCCGTCACTGACACCGGCTCGACCCGATCGATCCGGCCGCCGATCCCCGATCGTGGGCGAACACCCTCGGCCCGCCAGTAGGGTGGGGAACCTGCAGCCTCCCCACCAACACCCGTCCCTGCAAAGGGACATGGGCCGCAGCGGTCAAAGTCGGTCTCACTGCGTGAGGATGAAACAACAGGTGCTGATAGCGGGCCGGTACCGGCTGCACGTCGCCATCGGACGCGGCGCGATGGGCGAGGTCTGGCAGGCGTACGACGAGGTGGGCGGCAGACCCGTGGCCGTCAAACTCCTGCACGCCCAGAACTCCGAACCCACCGCCGCCGCCCGCTTCCGTCTGGAGGCGCAGACCGCGGGCCGGCTCAGCCACCCCCACGTGGTCGGCGTCCTGGACTTCGGCGAGCAGGAGGGCCGGCTGTTCCTGGTGATGGAACTGGTCCAGGGCGACAGCCTCTCCCATGTGCTCGCCCAGGCGGGATCCCTGCCTGCCGAGCAAGTGGCCCGCATCGCCGCCCACTCGGCCGCCGGGATGGCCGCCGCACACGAACAGGGCATCGTGCACCGGGACATCAAGCCCGGCAACCTTCTCCTCGACGCCGACGGGTCCGTGAAGATCGCCGACTTCGGTATCGCGCAGTTCATGAACGACCCCGGTGGCGCGCTCACCGCGACCGGCCAGATCGTCGGGACGAGCCTGTACATCGCCCCCGAGCGCGCCCTCGGCCAGCCCGCCGGGCCGCCGTCCGACGTCTACTCCCTCGGCTGCGTGCTCTACCAACTCCTCGTCGGACAGCCGCCGTTCCGCGCCGGCAGCGCCATTGCCGTACTCCATCACCACCTCGACACGGCCCCCGTACCACCACGGGAGCTGGGCGTCGGGCTGCCGCCCGCCTTCGAGAACTACCTGCTCGGTCTGCTCGCCAAGCGGCCCGAGGACCGCCCTACGGCGGGTCAGGCGGCCAACTGGTTCGCCAGTGGCGCCTGGAAAGGACATCCCGAGCCTCTCCCCGCAGCCGCACCGCACCCCCAGCCCGCGCCACGTGCGACCCCCCGGGAGGCAGTCGGCGAGCCCAAGCCCAGGGCGAACACGGCTTCAGGTTCCGTGACCACGTACGCCTTCCCGTCCTCCGCGGGCAGCGCCGCTCCGGCCCATCGGACGCGGCGTCGGCCGCGCGAGGGAGTCCGCGCCACCGCCGGACGCCGGTCGCAGACATCGCGGACCCCGCGGACATCGCGGATGGTGGGCACCGTCGCCGCCGTGCTGATCTTCCTCGGGGCGGTGCTGGTCGGCGTGGCGCTGTTCTCCCCCGACCACAGTTCGGCGGACACACCGGCGACGGACCCGCCCAGCGCCACAAGCTCCTCATCGGCCAAGCCGTAGGCCCGTACCGGTCGGCCCGTACGGGTCAGCCAGCGGGCCGGCTGTCCTGTTCGAGCAGCCCCGGCTCCTCGATGCAGTCGAGCAGGAACGGCACCAACCCCCATTCCAGCAGGGCGAGTTCCCACTCTTCCTGTATCCAGCCGCCCTCGGCCGTCCCCTCGCCGGACGACGCCTCGTCCGCGCCCGGGCGGTCGTGGGCCGGTGCCTTCCACGACCAGGCGAGGTCCCCCACGATCGCCCCGGCGGCCACGGCGCCGACGATCAGCCCGGCCGTCATCACGCCGTCGCCGACGTAGGGCCGCCCGACAAAGGCACGCAGCGCGAACCCGAGCGCCAGCAACGCGACCGCGACGACGGCCACGAAGGCGAGTACGGCCATCAGCCAGCCACCGCCCCGCTTCCCGGCCGGCGGCGGGGAAGCGGTGTCCCCACGAGCGTCCTGCCGGCCGCCGGCTTCCACGTACTCGCGGTACTCGGCCGCAGCCGCCTCGGCGATCGCGGCACGCGCCCGCAGCGCGCGCGTACGCAGACACTCACGGTCGAGCGTCCCGCAGGACCGGCCCAGCGCCTCCCTGACCCGCCCGGAATCCAGCGCCCGGCACAGGAGCCGTTCGAAAGCCGCGCCGACGTCCAGCCCTGATGGTCCTGGATCCCGCATGGATCTCCCCCGATGAATGAATGCCCGCGGCAGCGGGAGCCGACCGCGCACACGTGAGTGGTCAGGGGAGGCGAGTGTAGTGGCTCCGGCTTACGGGACCGTGAGAGGGCATCTGACCAGCGGCAGCGGCCGGGAGCGGCCCGCGGCCGACGGAACTCCGCAAGGGTCTCCAGGTACCACGCCGCCGCCATAGGCGTTTGGGTTCCGATCGGCGGGCCGGGCCGGTCAGGGCGAGCAAAGGGTGTGCGGCTAGCCGTTCTCCCGGCCCGGCAGGGGCGCGCCCTCCAGAAAGGCGTGATAGGTCTCGGCGGCTTCCGGCTCGATTTCAGGGTTGGCGGGGCCGTAGCGGGTGTCGGTGCGGTCCCGCTTCGGCCCGGAGACCCAGAACTCCTCGCTGGTCTGCACGTCGTAGAAGTTCGCATCGGACATCCCCCCTGCCCGGCGCAGGGTCCTCCCGCGAAAGTACCCAGTGCTCCAGGTCTTCGAGAAGTCCACCCACCCGATCCACGAGGGCCCGTGGTCGGTGTTGTAACCAGTCTTCAACTGCACGAACATGAGACGTCGAGGCATGCGCTCAGGGTCCTGCACAGACCGCGCCCGTGACCAGCCATTTTGCGGCGCCAGATGCGCTCGTTCACCGGGAGGGTGTTCCTTTCCTTGTCGAAGACCAAGACGGCGCCGAACGCCGCAAGGACACGAACACGGAAGTGACGTACGAGCTCTCGGCGGAGGTGTTGTTCGCCAAGGACAGCTCACGGCTGAGCAGTTCGGCGCGATCCCGCATCGCCGCGAGCGCCGCAGAGATCAAGCAGGGGGCGGTGAAGAACGTCCGCGTCTTCGGCTTCACCGACAATCTCGGCTCTTCCGCACACGGCGACGTCCTGTCCCAGCAACGCGCCGACGCCGTGCAGGCCGTGCTTGCAGACGCGCTCCCGTCGACGGTCAGCTTCGAGGCACGGGGATTCGGCGAGTGGCGGCCGGTCGCGTCGAACACGACGGAGGCCGGTCGACGAAAGAATTCGGCGCGTCGAGATCTCGTTCCCGCGAACGGCGAGTTGCCCCCTCCCATCCCACAGGCTAGGCCCAGTGGCCTATCACAATTCGTGTCAGAACTTACGCGTGGCCATATCCGTGGGCCCGGACACGCTTTCGCCGTTGCACTGTTCGCCCTCTTGCCGACCTCACCGATCCGCACGCAATCCAGCGAGTAGAACACTCGTTATAAATCTGATGTAGGGTCACGCTATAACGATCGTCATAGGAGGCAACCGTGACCGTCATCACCGTGAACACCCCGAAGGGGCGCCTGAGCCTAGAGGAGCGTCGGGCGCTGGCCGAGACGTTGACGGATGCGGTGCTCGTGCCGGAGGTCGGTCAGTTGGCGCCGGCCGCGCGGGTCGGGTTCCAGGTGCACTTCGTGGAGCGCGAGCCGGACATGATGGCCATCGGTGGCCGTCTGCTTGCGGACACCGGTCCGGGGCTCGACGTCATGGTGATCGACGTGGCGGTCATGGACGGGGACTGGCGGCGGGAGGTCCGGGCCGAGGTCATCGAGCGTGTCCTGGCCGCGATGGCCGAGGCCTGCGGGCTGCCGGCGCCTTCACCGGCCTGGTGGGTCAACTTCCGGGTCATCGACGAGGGCAGTTGGGGCTCCAGCGGCGGAGTTCTCTCCGTCCTCTCCCTCCTCGACAGCGGCGTGTTCACCGAGGAGAAGATCAAGGCGATCCGCACGGCGCTCGACGCCTGAGCCCGAACGCCCCGCGCCCCGCGCCCCGAGGACTCTCAGACTCAGCGGGTGAGCGCGTCGTCGATCAGCGCTTCGAGCTGCTGCGCCACCTGATCCAGCGGCTTCATGCTGCGCTTGGCTCGGCTCATGGCGATGGCGCCCTCGACGGACGCCACGATGAGGGCCGCCAGCCCCGGGGCCCGGTCGTGGTCGGCGCCGTGTTTCCGTAGCGCCTCGGTGAGCAGCCGCTCCCAGTCCTCGAAGGCCTCGGCCGCCGCGGCGAGCGCCGGCGGGATCTCGTCGGCCGGGGGCTCCTCGACGGAGACCGCCAGCACGGGGCAGCCGGCGCGGAAGTCGCTCTCGACGACGATGCCGCGCCACAGGGCGAGAAAGGCGTGCAGCCCGGCGACCGGTCCTGCGTCCAGTTCCTTGCGCAGGAGACGAGCGACGGCCGCCCCCGCGTACTGCACCGCCTCAGTGGCCAACTGCCGCTTCCCCTCCGGGAAGTAGTGGTACGTCGACCCGAGCGGAGCCTTGGCGTGTTTGGCCAGGTCCCGGATGCTCGTGGCGTTCAGGCCGCGCCTGCTGATCATGTCGGCCGCACCGGCCACGATGCGGTCACGCGACGGCGCGCTGGATCCGGCCACGGCGATGCTCCTCACTGGATGTCTCTGGATATAACGCTCGTCATAGTCTAGCGTGAGCCCCCGATATAACGACTGTCATAGACCGCGTGTGCAGCGCAAAGGGAGATTTCGCCATGCCGATGATCAGGCTCACCGCCCCGCCCGGCTCCCTGACCGAGGAAGGCCGCGAGACCGTCCAGCGCGACCTGGCCGCCGTCCTGCTCCGCTGGGAGGGAGCGCCCGACACCGCGTTCTTCCGCGCCCAGGCATGGAGTTACCTCGTCGAACTCCCCGAAGGCGCGCAGACCACCGCCGAGGACGAGGAGCCCCGCTTCCTCGTGGACGTCACCGTCCCGCAGGGCGCGCTGTCCGAACGCCGGAAGGCGGGCCTGGTCGAGGACGCGACGAAGACGGTGCTGGGCGCCGCCGGCCTGTCCCAGGACGACGCGCTGCGCGTGTGGGTGCTGGTGCACGAGCAGGCCGAGGGCACCTGGGGCGCGGGCGGCTCGGTCATCCGCTACGCCGACCTGGTGGCACTGGCGAAGGGGCAGCGCACCGATGCGTGAACTGACCTACGTCGCGAAGCGCACCGTCGAGTGGCGCGAGGCGCCCGACCCGAAGCTCCAGTCGGACCAGGAGGCGATCGTCACCCCGGTCGCCGCCACCTCCTGCGACGTCGACTCCGCGATCCTGGCCGGGCACGGCTTCATCGACCCGCCCTTCGCCCTCGGCCACGAGTGCGTGGCCCGGGTCGTCGACATCGGCGACGCGGTGACGGCCGTGTCCCCCGGCGATCTCGTGGTCGTCCCTTGGTCCATCAACTGCGGCACCTGCGCCCACTGCCGCGCCGGACTCACCGCCCACTGCACGGCCGTACCGCACATGGCGATGTACGGCGCGCCGATCGGCGGTAGTTGGGGCGGCCTCTTCTCCGACCTGGTCCGAGTGCCGTACGCGGACGCCATGTTGGTGCCCCTGCCCGAAGGCCTCAACCCGGTCGCGATGGCGTCGGCCAGCGACAACTGGTCCCTGTCCTGGCGCCTGGTGGCACCCCACCTCAGGAACAAGCCCGGCGCCCGCGTCCTGGTCGTCGCCCGCGGCAGCATCGGTCTGTACGTGTGCGACATCGCCCGCGCACTCGGCGCCTCCGAAGTCCTCTACGTCGACCCGGACCCCGAACACCGCGAACTGGCCCGCAGTTACGGCGCCGCCACCGCCGAGACGCTGGAGCCGGTCCGGCACGGCTTCGACATCGCCGTAGAGGCGACCGGCCGCGTCGAGCAGCTTGCCCTCGCCGTCAAGTCCCTTGCTCCGGAAGGCATTTGCGAGTCGGCCGGCAACCACTTCCGCCCCGGCGAACTGCCCCTGCTCGACATGTATCTCACCGGCGTCACCCTGCGCGTCGCCCGCGACAACGTCCGCAACCACATCCCCGACGCCCTCGAACTGGCGGGCTCGGGAAAGGTCGACCCGGCGCGGGTCGTCTCGCACGTCCTCGATTGGGAGCAACTCCCCGCCGAACTCCCCGAGAAGCGTCTCAAGCCCGTCTTCGTCCGCGCCGACGGCTGACCGCGTCGCGACCACGACCCCACTACACCCCGACCGAGAAACTTGATGAACGCAATACCGACCCAATCCCCGGCGACGAACCACGACGCAGGAGGCACAACAAGAGCGGAACTCGACCTCCAACGGGCGGCGATCACCGCTCTCGGCGACGAACTGCGGGCCCTCGTGGACGCCACCGTACGCACTGCGGCCCCGATCGAGGTCCTGCACCGGATCACGGACGAAGTCCGTCTCCTCAGAAGGCAGTTGACCGGTCGGCGACGTACCCGGGCGGAGATCCCGGCCGTCGACGAGTTCCCCGGAGAGATACGCATGTACAGCCCCGTGACGGGAGCCGGGAGCCCGCTCGCTCCGCCCATGCAGGTCACCGCGGACAGCGGAGGCGCCGTCGGTCGCTGCACCCTCGGTATCGCCCACGAAGGAGACCCCGTACGGCCGAGCCGGCACGCTCGCGCTGGGCGCGGCCAAGCCGCTGGTCGAGCGCGGGTACCAGGCGGTGATCGTGAGCGCGCGCGCCACCTTCGGTTCCGACGGCCCGTTCAACCCGTTCCTGTGCGAGCGCGAGGACGGCCTGGACGTCCTGGACTGGGTGGTGAAGCAGCCGTGGGCCGGTGAGTCGATCGTGCTCGTCGGCGCCAGTTACGTCGGCTACACGCAGTGGTCGGTGGCGGACGCGGTGCCGCCGCAGGTCAAGGCGATGGTTCCGGTGGTGTCCAACGCGACCTTCACCATGGCGTTCAACCGCGAGGGCGGCTTCGCCCTGGAGACCCCGTTCACCTGGGCGGTCCAGGCCGAACGGCGTGAGCGCAGGTTCGCCAACGTGCGCAACGCGCTGGAGGAGCGGGAGATCCTCCAGGCCATGCGCACCCTGCCGCTGAGCCAGGCCGACGTCGGCCTCCTGGGCCACCGCAACAGCTACTTCCAGAACGTCCTCGACCACGACGGCGACGGCCCGTTCTGGCAGGCGGCCGACCACGTCGACAAGGTCGCCGACATCACCGTCCCGGCGAGCCTCGTCGGCGGCTGGTACGACCTGTTCCTGCCCAACCAGCTGCGCGACTTCCAGACCCTGTGCCGGACCGCACCGGACACCCCGCACCGCGTCACCATCGGACCTTGGGCGCACTGGGCGATGGCGATGGACGGACTGGCCACCCGCGAGGCACTGGAGTGGGGCCTGGCCCTCGCCAAGGGCGAAGCACCTCCGGAGCGCGCTCCGGTACGCCTGTTCGTCATGGGCGAGGACAAGTGGCGCGACTTCCCCACCTGGCCGCCTCCGGGATATGAGCCCCAGCGCTTCCACCTCCAGCCCGGCGGCGCCCTGGCCACCGACCTGCCCGCCGACTCGACCCCGGACGACTACCACTACGACCCGGCCGACCCCACCCCCGCGGTCGGCGGCGTCCGCATGTGGACCCTGAAGAAGTACGGCCGCGTGAACAACGCCAAGCTGGAGGCCCGCCCCGACGTCCTCACCTACACAACTCCCGCCCTGGACAAGGACGTCGAGGTCGTCGGAGAGGTGAGCGCCGAGATCTTCTTCCGCTCCAGCCTGCCGTACGCCGACGTGTTCTTGCGCCTGTGTGACGTCGACGGGAAGGGGCGCTCGACGAACGTCTGCGACGGTCTGCTCAGTCTCACCGACGCGGACGAGACGACGTGTGCGACGGTCCAACTCTGGCCGACCGCCTACCGTTTCAAGCGCGGTCACCGCATCCGGGTTCAGGTCTCCAGCGGTGCGTTCCCCCGCTTCAACCGCAATCCCGGTACCGGCGAACCGCGCGCCACCGCCGTCACGCTCCGCGCGGCCACCCAGCAGGTCTTCCACGACCCGGAGCATCCGTCCGCGATCGTGCTGCCGGTCCGTCAGGTCTCCTGAAGAAGCTCGACTCACCGTGAATCCCGCGGACGGCCGCCGGGTTCACAGCGAGCCGAGCAGACCGTTGAGGATGCCGTCCTCGGCGAGGTAGAAGGCGAGACCACTCAGGGGAGCGAGCACCGCGCACAGCCAGTAGCGGTGCACTCCGGCGCGCGCCAGATAGACGGTCAGGAGAAGGGTGAGCAGCGCGCCGACGGTCAGGAAGACGGCCGCCTCTCCCCAGTAGTGGAGCGTCCATCCCAGCCAGAGCCCCTCCCCCAGCACCACCATCGCGATTAGCGCCCCGGCCACGGCCCGTACATCGCCCCACCCGCGCCGTACCGTCCATCCTGCCCAGCCCAGCAGCGGTCCTCCGGCCAGCCCCGCCGCCGACCACACCGCGGCGGTTCCGAGCCCTCCGGTCCCGAAGGTGTCCCCGAGTGTGGACGCCGTGTAGTAGCCGGCGCAGGTGGCGAGCATCATCAACGCGCCGCCCCACAGGGCGAGTTGCCGGGTGCGGATCAGCGCACCGGCCACGGCGGTCCAGATGATCCACGTGGACACCGAGTTGGTCGCCCGCTCCAGCAGGGGTGACACCCCATGCAGGCCGTACGTCGCCCAGCCGAGCAGCAACCCGAAGGCCACGGTCGCGGCGAGGACGGTGACGGGGGCATCGCGACGGGACGCGGTTGTGGTCGTCATGGGCGGTCACTATACACATGACGTATACGTTCAGTTTATAGTCGCTGGGTCCGGAGCGAATCGAGGTCCGTTCCGGTCAAACGATGTGGAGGGGCAGGTGAACCGCCCCTCCACATCGTCATACGTAACGGCGGTCAGCTCTTGCCGATCAGCCGCCAGATCTGGTTCTTCTTGGTGCTCAGTACGCTCGCCGCGTCACAGGTCCACTGGTGGATCAGCGCGCCGGCGGTGGTCGAGACGCCGGTGACGTCGACGCACTTGCCACTGTTGACGGCGACCAGTTGGTAGTCGTGGGTGTTGCCGAGTGCGGTGACTGGGTTGAGGGTGAACTGCTGGTTGGTGGCGCCGTTGCAGGTGTACTGGATGACGGCGGCACCGTCGGTGGTGGAGGCGCCGGAGACGTCCAGGCACTTGCCGCTCAACTCGTCGACCATGGTGTAGGTGTTGGTCTTGCCGGTGACCGGCTTGAGGTCGAGCATCTGCTGGTAGCCGCCCTCGCAGTAGTACTGCTGGTACTGCGTGCCGTTGGCGGTGCTGACTCCGGTGTCGTCCAGGCACTGGCCGCTGTTCTGGCTGACGGCGACCGTGGAGACGGTGGTGTTGGACGGGGGCAGCAGCGTGACGGTGTAGCCGTCCTTGGCGTTCGTCCAAGGGAGACTCACCGAGGCGGCGTTGCCGCTGACCGTGAGGGTGGTGTCGGCGATGGTCTCCGGGCCGGTCACGGCGGCCCCGCTGTTGTACGGGACGCGCTGGACGACGGCACGGACCTGGCTGTTCTCCACGACCGACGTGGTGTTGAGCCCCGTCAGATTGACGGTGACGGTTCCGGTGTTGCCGCTGCTGCCGAGCAACACCTTCGCGTTTCCAGCTGAGTTGTCCTTGGTGGCCAGGCCGTCGGTGCCGGTGCCCGGCGTGAGCTTGACGATGTTGCCGGTCTGCGAGCCGTAGTAGCGGTACATGAACCACTCACCGAGCGGCAGGTACTGACCCGCACTGTTCTTGGTGAGCAGGTTCGCCTCGTTGTCGTGCAGCGCGGTGCCGGAGGCCCAGTTGCCGCGCAGACCGTCGGCGCCGGCCCGCTCCAGGCGGCCGATGAACCAGGCGCCGCCGCCTGGGGACTGCATGGAGAGGGTGGCGTACTCGTTGATCTGGTAGGCGCGGGTGTTGGTCAACCCGGCTGCGGAGAGGGTGGAGTTGGCGCGGCCGACGTCGGTGGCGGGGTCACCGGGTTCGTCGTGCCAGCTGTAGATGTCGGGGGCGACGTTGTTCGCCTTGATGTACGTCAGATACGTCGTCCACCAGCTGTTGGAGGAGTTCGGCTGGCCCGCGATGCTCGGGCCGACGATGAGCTGGGCGGGGAACGCGGCACGCACCTTGGCGTAGAAGCGCGACCACATCTGCAGGTACTGCGTCTGGGACGCGCCCCAGAAGCCGCTGCCGTCGGGCTCGTTCCACAGGTCCCACTGGACCGTCATGTTGTTGGCCTTGACGTCACTGATGAGCTGGGTGACGAAGGCGTCGAACTGAGTCCAGTCACCGTTGTCGCCGGGCCAGCCCTGGGTGGTGGTGCCGTCGGCGCCCCACAGGTCGTGCGGCAGGAGGACGAAGGTGCCGCCGAGGGCCGCGGTGCGCTTGTACTGGGCGAGAGTTGAGGCCCAGCGCGTCTGGTAGTCGGCGAGGCTGGTGGCGTAGCCGCCGCTGTTGAGCTGGGCTCCGCCGGCTCGCATGAAGTGCCACTTGATGTCGGTGAAGAAGTGGTCCTGCGGCAGCGAGCCGTCCGGCGTCATCCCGTAGATCATGCCGGAGGCGTGGTAGGTGGGAGCGCCGCCGGCGGTGGAGAAGTCGACGGTGACGGAGGTGTCGGCGGCCTGGGAGGGGGCGGCGGGCAGGAGAGTCCCGGCCAGTGCGGCGAACAGGGTGACGAGGGCCGAGGCCGCTCGCCGTCCGGGGCGGTGTCTGCGTGCTGTTCGGGGTGGCGGTGTGGTGTGCATGGCGGCTCCTGGTTGAGGGGGTGCTGCCTGGGCGCGGACCGCCCAGGTGGTCTGTCAGCCGCCGACGGCCTCGGCGGTCTCGGCGCGCCGGAACTCGTGGGCCTCGGCGAGGAGGAGGTAGCTGCTGGCGGTCCAGGTGTAGGCGCGGTCGCGCAGGCCCGCGCCGGTGAGGGCGTCGAAGTTCTCGGCGAAGCCCGAGGTCTCGCACAGGGCACGGAAACGGGCACTGATCTCGTCCGCGAGACGGTCGTGCCCTGCGCGACGCAGACCGTCCTCGATCAGGACGGTGGACGGGGCCCAGATCGGCCCGCGCCAGTAGCCGTCGTCCAAGTAGTGCGGTGAGGTGGGCAGTTCGGTGGCGAGGCCGTACGCGGTGAGGTGGGCCTCGATGCGGTCGGCCAGCGCGTCGCCGATGCTCTCGGGCAGGTGCTCGCCGAGCACGACGGGCATCAGGTCGAGCAGGCTGGAGCTGGTCCAGGTGGCCCCGCTGTCCGCCGAGCGGGCGACGAACCGGTCGCCGGTCCACAGTTCGTCGAGCAGCGCCGCCTGCGTCGCGTCGGCCGTCCGGGTCCACTTGCGTGTGTCGTCCGGCAGCCCCAACTCCTCTGCCAGCTCGGCGAGTTCACGCAGTTGGAGGACGAGAAAGGCGGCGAGGTCGGCGCTGACGATCACGCGCTCGGGGTCGAAGGTGGTGGCGTTGTCCCAGCCGCTGTCGTTGCCGTGCTGGTAGTGCGGGAGGGCGGATCCGGGTGCGCGCCGCATGGTGAGCCAGAAGTCCGTCCAGCGGACCAGCCGGTCGTACACCTCGGTCAACTCGGCCTGGCTGAGCGGCTCGTGGAGCCGTCGGCGCAGGTGGCGCAGAGCCCAGCCGTGGATGGGGGGCTTGACGAAGTTGTGGAGGATCTCCGAGTGGGTCACCGAGTCGGGCAGCGCGCCGGTCTCGTCCTGGTGGTCGAAGGGCAGGGAGAACTGGTCCAGGGCGAGTGCGGGGCTTCCGGCAGCCAGGGCAAGGGAGTTGAAGCAGTGGTCCCAGCTCCACACCTTGTCCATCCAGTGCTTCGACATCAGCACGGCGGGCCGGGTGACGAAGCCCAGTGGGCGGACGGTCGCGGACCACAGCACGTAGGCGGCGAGTTCCGCGGCGGGCGTCTCGGACGTACGCCAGGGCGCGACCGAATCGGCGAAGGCGCCGAACGCGTCGCGCGCGGTGTCCACGACCTGATCGAAGGATGCCGAGGGCGTGTACGGGCGGCGCGCGGTCTCGTACTCCTCGACCGCGACCTCCCAGGCCGCGCCGCCCTCGGCGCCGATCGTGACACCTCGCGGCGCGCTGCCCAGACTCTGTGTGCCGGACGCCTCGGTCACGGTTCCCGACAGCACGGTGACGCGGTAGCGCCGGCCGGTCTCGTACGAGGTGAACACGTGGGCCCCGGTGCCGGGTTCGCGGTAGAAGTAGGTGCCGCTGAACGGGGTCAGTACGGTCGCTGCCGCGCCGATGCGCAGACCGAGCCCGGCACCGCGCAGCCGTACGGTGTCCGGCGATTCGTAGGCGAGGTCGATGCGGCCTTCGGCGCCGGTCCAGCTGAGCAGGCTCGGTGTCGCGTGCGGGCTGGTGACGGCGCGGTCGCCGGTGGCCGGGTCGAGCGGGACGAGGCGCAGCACGGCGTGCATGCCGTTCTGGTGCGAGACGAGGTGCAGGTCTTCGGCGTACGTCTTCTCCGCCACCACGGGTGAGATGCCGAACCATGACCCGCGCGTGCTGAACGGGATGTCGTGGACGGAGAAGGCCGGGCCGGACGGGGCGGCGGTCATGCAGCGTGACTCGTTTCTGGAGCAGGGGCGATCGGCACGTGGGCAGGGGTGATCGGCACACGGGCGAGCGGGAATCAGGGGGACGTCAGTCCTTGACGGCGCCTGCGGTCACGCCGGCCGCCACATAGCGCTGGGCGAGAACCAGGATCACCGTGGCGGGCAGCGAGGCCACGACGGCGGTGGCCATGATGGCGTTCCACTGTTGGTTGTTGTTGCCGATGTAGTGGTAGATGCCGAGGGTGATCGGCTCGTGGGCGCCGCCGTTGGCGAGGGTGCTGGCGAAGACGAAGTCGGACCAGGACCACAGGAACGCGAACAACGACACCGTGACGATGGAGTTGCGGCTCATCGGCAGCACGATCGACCAGAAGGTGCGCACGGGCCCGGCGCCGTCCGTCTTCGCGGCCTGGAGCAGTTCGCCGGGGATGCCGGACATGAACGCGGTGAAGATCAGCACGGCGAACGGCACGGCCAGCGTGGAGTCCGCGACGATCAGGCCGGGCACCGACTGGAGCAGGCCGAGGCTGAGGTAGATGGCGTAGAAGCCCATCGCCATGATGATGCCGGGGATCATCTGGGCGACCAGGAAGAGGAAGCTGAGGACGCCGCCGCCGCGCGGGCGCAGTTTGGCGAGTGCGTAGCCCGCGGGCGCTGCCAGTGCCACGGTGAGGATTACGGTGCCCAGGCCGATGACGAGGCTGGTGCCGAGGTAGGGCAACTGCTGGTCCAGGACGGCGCGGTAGCCCTCCAGGGTGCCGTGCACGGGGATCAGGTCCGGCGGGCTCTTGCGCATGTTCTGGTCGCGGGTGAAGGAGACGTTGAGCATCCAGTAGACGGGGAAGAGCATCACCGCGGTGAGCAGGACGCCGATGGCCGTCTGCCACCACGTGCGGTTGGCGCGTCGGTTCATGACAGTGCCGTTCATGACAGTGCCTGCTTCCGCTGGACCCTGACGTAGACCAGTCCGAACACCAGGGCGGCAACCACGAGCAGGTTTCCTACGGCCGCTCCGGGGCCGAAGGCCGGCAGCAGGTTGCCGAAGCCGAGCTGGTAGGACCAGGTGGCGAAGGTGGTGGACGAGTCGGCCGGGCCGCCCTTGGTCATGATCCAGATGATGTCGAAGACCTTGAGCGTGTAGACGAGGCCGAGGAGGAGGGTGATCGCGGACACCGGGCGCAGCAGCGGGAAGGTGATCCGCCAGAACCGCTGCCAGGCGTTCGCGCCGTCCAGGGCGGCCGCTTCGTAGAGGCTCGCGGGGATGGACTGCAGGCCGCTGTGCAGGACGACCAGGTTGAACGGGACGCCGATCCAGATGTTCGCGATGATCACTGATGCCAGGGACCAGCCCGGTGTGGTCAGCCAGTTGACCGGTCCGATGCCGACGGCGTGCAGGACGGCGTTGACGACACCGGAATCGCTGTTGAGCATCCACGACCAGGTGGACGCCGACACGATCAGCGGAAGCAGCCAGGGGACGAGGAAGAGCGCCCGCAGGGTCGCGGAGAGCCGGAACCGCTGGTTGAAAAAGACCGCGAGGGCCAGGCCGATGGCGTACTGGAAGAACAGGCACACGAAGGTGAAGACCACGGTGTGCAGCAGGGCCGGGGCGAAGGTCGGATCGTCAAGGACGGTGCGGTAGTTGGCCAGGCCCGTGAAGGGTGCGTTGCCCTGGACGAAGGACCGGACCGTGTAGTTGCGCAGGCTCAGGTCGATGTTGCGGTAGAGGGGATAGGCGTAGAAGAGGACGAGGTAGAGGGTCACCGGGGTGAGGAAGCCCCAGGCGGCCCACTGCTGGGAGGTGGGGCGGCGCCGTGCCTGGGGCGGTGCGGTGGGGGCCGCACCGCTGTGGTGGGGCACGGGCCGTCGGTGTGGCACTTGGGTCATGTGGCTCATCAACTGGCCCTGGTCTCTGGTTACTTGACGGCCGACTGGGCGGCGGACAGCGCGTCCTTCGGCGACTTCGAGCCGCTGAGCGCGGACTGGACCGCCTTCCACAACTGCTCCGAGATCTTCGGGTACTTGGTGCCCAGGTCGTCGCTGGTGCGTCCCTTGGCGGCCTTGACCGCGTCGACCCAGGGCTTCAACTCGGCGTTCGCGGCGACCTGTTTGTCCTGGACCTCGGTGGTGGGGGCCACGTAGGACAGTGTGGTGTCGGTGTTGAGGAGGTTGTCGGTGCTGGTCAGGCAGGTCACTATCTTCTGGGAGGTGGCGTAGCGGTCGGTCTTGCCCTGGACCGGGATGGTGACGAACTCGCCGCCGGTCGGGGCGGACGCGTTGCCGCCGTCGGCGGCGGGGACGGGGATCACCCCGTAGTCGAAGCCGGCCTTCTTGGCGTTGGCGAGCTGCCAGGTGCCGTTCTCGCTGAACGCGTAGTCGCCGGTCGCGAACTCCTGCCAGCTGGTGGTCTGGGTGTTGTTGAGGACCGAGTTGGGGGCGTAGCCATCCTTGAGCCAGTCCTTCCACAGCGTCAGCGCGGAGACGGCCTTGTCCGAGTCGAGCGCGGTCAGTTGGGCGCCCGATCCCCAGTACCAGGGCAGGAACTGGAAGGTGCCCTCCTCCGTGCCGATCGCGGAGAACGTGATGCCCTTCTTGCCGGCCTTCTTGACCTTCGCGAGTGCGGCGGTCAGCGACTTCCAGTCCTTGACCGAGGCGATGTCCACGCCGGCCTGCTTCAGGACCTTCTTGTTGTAGTAGAGGGCGAGGGTGTTGGCGCCGATCGGGGTGCCGTACGTCTTGCCGCCCGTCTGTCCGGCGGCGAGGAGGTTGGGGTTCGCCTTCGAGGTGTCCAGCTTGTTGTCGGCGGTCGTGGTGAGGACGCCGGCTTCGGCCAGGGTCGAGACCACCGGGTTGTCGACGATGAGGACGTCGGCGGAGTTGTCCTGCTGGGCGGCGAGCAGTGCCTTGTTCGCCAGGTCGCTGGTGTCGAACGCGGTCCGCTTGATCTTCACCCCGGCCTTGGTGCCGCAGGTGTCGAGCAGCTTGGCCCACGCGGAGCTCTTGTCGAACTGCGGGTACGGGTCCCAGATCGTGTAAGTACCGCTGTCCGCCGCCTTGGTGCCGGTGCTGCCCGACCCGGAGGAACAGGCGGTGGCGGTGCCGGCGACGGCGAGGACGGTCACGGTCGCGGCAGTGAGGCGGAGCCGTCTGAGGGAGCTGTGCATGGCGCGTTCCTTCGATTTCGGGCACGGGTGTGCCGAGGGAGGGTGACGAGCGGGGGGAAGCGGGCATGCCGGACAGCCACGGCGGCGGTGAGGGGACGGCGGTGCCCGTGATCCGTGGTGAGGAGGTGGTGCGGGGCGGAGCTGGGTCAGCGGGGCTAGGTCAGCGGACCTCGGTGGACGACGGCGTGCCGGGCCCTGTGCTCGCGCGCAGCGAGATGGGCGGGGTCAGTAGATGGTGGCGGGGCGGTGCGTCGGGGTGGTCGAGCCGCTCGACGAGGAGGTCGACGGCGTGTCGGCCCATCTCCTCCGCCGGTACGTCCGCCGCGGTGAGCTGCGGGGTCACCGTCTCCGCCCACCGGCCCGCCACGACTCCGGTGACGGAGAAGTCGCGCGGTACGTGACGGCCGGCCTGGGCCAGCCCGCGGTACAGGCCGCCGAGCGCGGCCTCGTTGAGGGTGACCAGGGCCGTGGTGGCCGGGTCGTCGTGCAGGATCTGTTCCAGGCAGGCCTGGCCGGACGCGGCGTCGTCCCCGCAGCAGTACGTCCGCACAGTGAGCCCGCGTTCGGCCGCGGCCTTGGTGAAGCCGTCGAGCCCTCGGTGGGCGGACTCGTATCCGGCCCGCAGCAGCTGTTCGGGACGGTTGACGAAGGCGACCCTGCGGTGGCCGAGGTCCGCGAGGTGATGGACGCACGCCGCCGCCAACGCGGTGTGGTCCAGGCCGACCCACCAGGTGCCCTCGGGATGCGCGGTCCGGCCGATGGCTACCGACGGGAAGTCGAGGGCGGCCAGGTGATCGACCCGGTCGTCCTCCAGCCTGATCTCCATCAGGATCGCGCCGTCGACCCGCCGCTCCCCCAGCATCCGCTGGAACGAACGGTCGCTGTCGACACCGCTGGGAGACAGCAGTACGTCGTAGTCCTGGGCGGCGGCCGCCTCCACCACGCTGCCGATGAAGTCGAGTTGCATACCGGTGTAGTGATTGCCGGCCGGCGGGAAGACCAGGCCGATCGTGTTGGTCCGACCGTTGGCCAGGGCGCGGGCGCTGGCGTTGGGCCGGTAGCCCAGCTCGTCGATGACGCGCTGGATCTTCCGGCGGGTGTCCTCCGACACCGGGCGCTTGCCGCTCAGCGCGACGGACACAGTGCTCCGCGAGACACCGGCCCGCCGGGCGATCTCACCGATGTTCACGGGCACCCCTTGACTGGATCGAACCGGTTCGATGGTGCGTAGTCGCGACAGCCGGTCGTCGAACCGGTTCGCGTGAAGTGAAGGTAGGAACAACCCCAGCCGCTGTCAACACCTCGCGCGACACTTCTCGTAACACCCCTGGAATCCAAGGGGAACGACAGAGGGACCTGTAGAGGGAGCTCCAGAGGAGCCGCCGCAACTGCCTCCGCCGAAGGTATTGCCGGTGGATTTCCGCACTGCTAGGTTCCGTCGAACCGGTTCGACTGCACCAGGGTCGCGAGTGACCCGCATACAGAACGCGGCAGGCACGGGCGGCCGTCAGGGCCCGTGCCTGCCGCGCTTCCTGGAGGGGGCTACATCGGGCAGGTGTTCTCGAAGGCGACGGTGTTGGGGTCGTTCGGGGTCGGGCACAGGAACTGGTCGTAGCGGGTGTCGTTGTCGACGAAGCGCTTCAGCCAGCTGATGCTGTATTTCGCGACCGTGGTGTTGGCGCTGGCGAAGGTGAAGTGGTCGGCGTTCCTGAGCTCGATGAACGCCTTGTCGCGGTCGTTCGTCAGGGCGTTGTAGGCGGGCAGGGTGAAGGTGGAGACCGGGGCGACGGTGTCACCGTCGGCGCCGTAGATCATGGTGGGCACCGTGATCTGGTCACCTACGTTGACGATGTCCCAGGGCGCCAGCGCGATCGCCGCCTTGAGCGACGGGGTGCTCACCGCGCTCTCCAGCGTGCCGCCGCCGCCCATCGACCAGCCCATCACGGCCGTCCGGGTGGGATCGATCTCGTTCTCCACCGCGCTCTTGGTCGTCAAGTAGCCGAGCGCGGCGAGTTGTTGGTTGCTGCGGTCGGTCGGGAAGTCCCACAGCGCGTTGCTGTCGAGGGTCATCACCACGAAGCCCTGGGAGGCGAGCCGGGGTCCGTACCAGGCGATCTCCGCCTGCGGTGCGACGAAGCCCGGCATGATGACGACGGCGCCGAAGGTGCCTTGGCTGGTGTCGGTGGGGAAATAGATGGTGCCGTTGTTGAAGCCCGGGCCGCTGCCGGACGGCACGTTGACCTGGGCGACGGTGAACGGACCGGTCTCGGCGGTGACGCTCGCCTCGGTCGGGGCCGGGCCGCGCTGGTAGGGGTTGCCGGCGGCGGCCTGGGCGGGGGCGATGAAGGCGAGGGCGATCGAGGCGACGATCGCGAGGATCGCCATGAGCGCTCGGGGTCGGAGCAGTTTCACGGGAGTCCTCCCGGACGGACTGTCAGTTGGTGTAGATGGCGGGGGAGCCGCTGACACTGCTGTCGACCACGGGGGCGTAGGTCGCCGAGAAGTAGCCGTTGCCCGCGCACAGCACGGAGCCGGAGAACTTGGTGAACGCCTGGTTGGTGAAGGTCAGGCTGGTGGCGCTGTTGGAGCTCACCGCGGCGAGGCTGGGCGCCCGGTAGACGCAGGTGACGGAGCCCAGCAGCGTGGAGAGCACCACCGTGGTCTGGATCGTGCCGCCCGAGGCGGGGGTCACCGTGACGGTGCCGTCGGAGGAGGCGGCGGTGCTGTAGGGCAGGCCGTTGACGGTGATGCTCTGCACCCCGGTGACACCGAAGACATTGCTCGTGCAGCCGCTGAAGGTCTGGGAGGTCGCGGACTCGGTGGCGGTGCCCGGGGCAGCGGGGTTGGCCGTCACCGTCGCGGAGAGCGTCGAACCGGTGCAGGTGATGCCGGAGCTGCCACCGCTGCTGGTGGCGAGGGCGGCCTTGGTGCCGCTGGCCAGCGAGGCAGTGAGTACGTCGCCGACGGAGACCGCGCTACCGGCGGCGCTGCCGTAGGTGAGCACCGCGCTGTCCGCCGAGGCGGCGGTCGCGGGGAGGAGGGTCAGGGCCGTCAGGGCGGCCGTGACGGCGAGGGCGGGGACGGTGTATCTGCGCATGCGGGGTCCTCTGACAAGGGAGTTGGTGACGAGGACGGGTCGCTGCCCCCGGCTCGGGGGTGAACGCTGCGATCCGCGCAGGGCGGCTCCCGGGACAGCGGGAACTGCCGGACCGGTGCACGTCTCCGACCCTGGGCCAGGGACGCGAGGACACTTGTTGGCGGCCTTGCGGGTGCGTGACACTGACGGCGCCGACGGCGTCCCGCCGCAGGTCCGCGCAAGAAGAAAACCTGTGAGAGTTGTAAACCTGACGGGTATTCAAGTCAATACAGTGCGCGCAAGTTCCCGAGGAAGGACGCGGAATGGCAACTGGCCCGTCGGTGCCGCCTGAGCTCGTGCTGCCCGGTACCCGTATGGCCCGCGACCCGGAGCGCTCACTGCGCCGAGGGCCCCGCCGCACCTCCCCCGAGGTGGTCGCCGCCAACCAGCGCGACCGGCTCCTCGACGGCTTCGTCCGCACAGTCGCCCAGGTCGGCTACGCCCACACCCGCGTCAGCGACATCTGCCAGGCCGCGGGCGTCACCAGGCCCGTCTTCTACGACCTCTTCAAGGGCAAGGAGGACGCCTTCCTCGCCGCCCACCGGTACGGCACGACCATGGTCATCGGCGCCATGGAGGAGGCCCACGCCAAGGCACCGGACTGGCCGAGCGCGGTCCGCGCCGGGCTCGGCGCGCTGCTCGGCATACTCGCCGACGCGCCCGCGTTCGCGGTCATGGCGATCGTGGAGATCGACGCGGTCGGGCCGGCCGGCTGGGAGGCGCGCGAGGCACTGCTGGCCCGCTTCCGGGACTTCTTCACCGACCTGCCGGAGACAGAACTGCCCATCCCCACCGAGGAGTTGATCGACACGGTGGTCGGCGGGGCGTACTCCGCGATCTACCGCCGGATCGCCGCGGACCGGACCGCGGAGTTGCCGGGCCTGCTGCCCGGCCTGACCTACTCCGTCCTGGCCCCGTTCCTCGGCCCGGAACGGGCCGCCGCCTGCCTGACCCCGGACGCCTGATCCGAGGAACCTGTTCGCGTTCGCACCTGCTTCAGCACGGCTTGCGCCATACCCCCAGCTCCAGTTTCTTCTGCATCGACGACAGCTTCAACTTCCGGGACTCGGCGCAGAAGCGGCTCGCCGGCTCCGCGTACTCCACGTGGAAGACCGCCTTGCCTGCCGCGATGAAGGGCGACAGGCGCGCGCACTCGTCGTACTGGGCGCACTCCTCGTTGACCGCGAAGTCGAAGTCGGGCAGGAGTTGGGGGATCTGCGAGAGGTCGTTCTTCAGACCCACGGACAGCCCGCGTTCGTGGGCGATCGAGGCGATCATGCGGTTGTAGCGGAGCTGGTCGCTCGCGGTGAGCGGGAAGCCGGTGTCGTTGCCGTAGCCCTCCACCAGGTCCGGCTCCACCGCGTCGAAGCCCTTGTCACGGCACATGTCGAAGCGCCGCTCCATGATCGGCCGCAGTACGGTCAACTCGCGGATGTCCAGCCAGCGTTCGCCCGCCCAGCCGTTCTGCTCGCCGAGCAGCGAGCGGGGGAAGTCGGCCTTGTCGGGGCGGAAGTTCTCCGACGCGCCGACGTTGATGTAACAGATGACCTTGCGGCCGTCGCGGTGCAGCCGGGCCACGTCCGCCGCCGTGTTCTCGAAGCCGTCGATGTCGTAGACGGGTACGTCCACCGACGGGTCCACCCTCGTGTCGAGTTGCCACTGCCAGGCCAGCCCGGGGTGGGGCTGCCAGCGGCTCTCCTCCGGCTCGGTGCCGGAACAGCCCGCCAGTGCCAGGGTCAGTGCCGACAGGATCACTCGTGCCGTGTACCTCATTGTTCCGTTCCGGTCAGTGCGGGCGTCAACTCGGCCCAGGGATTGGGTAGTTCGCCGGTCACAGGGCCGCTGACCCCGGCGCCCCGCTCACGCGCGGTGCGCACCGCGAGCGGCACCAGCACCTCGGGGACGCCGTAGACGAGATGGCACAGCCGCTCGGGCGGCACGCGCATGGCCCATGATGGGCGGGTGAACACCGAGACGTACGTCGACCAGTGGCCCTCAAAGGTGACGGTCAGGTCGGCCAGCCGGGCGTAGCCGCGCGCCGGATACATCCCGGGGTTGAGGACCACCGTCCCCGCGCCCAGTTTGCGCAGCGTCCGCACCAGTCGCCGGCAGCGGGGCAGCGCGTGCCGTGTCGCCGTCACCCGGTCGAGGAAGCAGCCGTCGACCGCGTACCACTCCTGGTGCCGGCGCAGGTCCGCCGCGACCTCGGCCTGTGCGCGCAGCCCGTAGTCGGTGTCGATGTAGCCGAGGATCCGCGCGCCTGCCCTCCTGAGCGCCCCGGCCGCCGCGGTGAACGCAGGGTCGGGGCGCTCGCCGGGCCCGTTCGCGGGGTTGAGGATCACGCCGTACGTGCGCCCGGCCGCCTGGATCAACTGGTGCCAGGCGCCCGGGTCTTCGGCGGGGTGCACATACAGCGGGACGAGCAGGCTCACGGTGAGCCGTCGGCTTCCCACAGGGCGGCGAGCGCCTCGTCGAGGGTGTGGAGGGGGCGCCAGCCCAGCGCCTCCTCAGCGGCGCCGATCGCCGAGCACTGCCACGACACCTCTCCCGAGCGGGCCGAGCTACCGCTCCCCGCGCTCTCTTCGATACGGCCCCGGAAACCGGCCAACTCCGCCAGGCGGTGCACGAGTTCGCGTACCGGGACGGCCCGACCGGAGCCGATGTTCAGCACCGGTAACAGCGGCTTGGGCGCGGTGACCGCGAATTCGACCGCCCACGCCACATCGCGTACGTCCACGAAGTCACGGTGGGTGGAGAGGTCCCCGAGCCGCAGTACCGCGTCGGGGCCGCGCCCGGCCTGCCGCAACAGCGCAGTGATACGGCCCGGCAGCCCGGCGGGCGGTGCCCCGGGGCCGACGGGGTTGCCGATCCGTAGCACCACCGAGTAGAGGCCGGACAAGGTCACCACGGCCGTGCCCGCCAGCTTGGTCGCCCCGTACGGGCCGACCG
>NZ_JAWOAI010000019.1:0-39910 GCF_033194735.1 Streptomyces sp. W16 | reverse complement strand
GAACCCGTCGTCGCGGAAGCCGAACTCCCGGCCCCCGTCGACGGCGAGGCGCTCGCCCGCGAGATCGCCCGCCGCTCCTTCGTCCTCGTGCGGAACCAGGACAACGCCCTTCCGCTGAAGCCGACTGGCACCGTCGCACTCATCGGCGCCGCCGCCCGCGACGCCCGCGTCCTCGGCGGCGGCTCCGCCACCGTCTTCCCGGCCCGGATCGTCTCCCCGCTCGACGGCCTCACCGCCGCCCTCCCCGAAGGCACCCTGAGCTACGCCGTCGGCGCCGACCCGAACACCGAACTCGCCGTCGCCGAGCGGGGGTTCACGCTGCGCGCGATCTGCCGGGACGCGGCGGGCCAGGTCATCGCGACCGTCTCCCTGCCCAACGGGCAGATCAAATGGGTGGGTTCGGACCTCCCCGAGGGCGTCACCCACGACACCCTCCACACCGTCGAACTCACCGGCACCTTCACCCCGCGCGCCACCGGCCCGCACACCTTCGGCATCAAGGGCATCGGCGCGTTCACCCTCACCGTCGACGGCACGACGCACTACGACGACGTCCAACGCCCGGCCAAGGACGACCCGTTCATCTCCTTCTTCGGCGCCCCCGAACCCCGAGCCCTCGTCGAACTCACCGCCGACACCCCCGTCGAGGTCTCACTGACCTACACCGTCGCCCGACCCGTCGGCATCCCCCTCCGGGTCGTCGGCTTCGCGCTCGCCCACCAGGAACCGCGGCGCGACCCCGACGAACTGATCGCCGAGGCAGTCGCGGCGGCCCGCGCCGCCGACACCGCCGTCGTCGTGGTCGCCACCACCGAGCGGGTGGAGTCGGAGGGCTACGACCGCACCGACCTCCGACTTCCCGGCCGCCAGGACGACTTGGTGCACGCCGTCGCCGCCGCCAACCCGAACACCGTCGTGATCGTCAACTCCGGTTCCCCGGTCGAACTGCCCTGGCGCGAGGAGGTCGCCGCCGTCCTGCTCGGCTGGTTCCCCGGCCAGGAGGCAGGCGCCGCCCTCGCCGACGTCCTCACCGGCACGCACGAACCCGGCGGCCGACTCCCCACCACCTGGGGCTCCCTCACCGACGCCCCGATCACCCAGGTCGTCCCCGAGAACGGTGAACTCCCGTACACCGAGGGCGTGTTCATCGGCTACCGCGCCTGGGAGAAGGCGGGCCGCATCCCGTCGTACCCCTTCGGACACGGCCTCGGCTACACCGACTGGAGCTACGACGCGATCGACGCGGAGAGCGAGGGCGGTGGTGTCGGTACGTCCGTCACCGTCCGTGTCACCAACTCCGGTGCCCGGCACGGCCGTGAGGTCGTCCAGCTCTATCTGGCCCCGACCGACCCCGACCCGGAGCGTCCGGCCCACTGGCTGGCCGGATTCGCCGGGGTCGAGGCGGGGCCCGGCGAGAGCGTCGAGGTGCGTGTCGAACTCCCGCGCCGATCTTTCGAGATCTGGGATGAGACGTCGAACTCGTGGGCAGTTGTAAAGGGTTCGTACGAGATCCACGCGGGGCGCTCGATCACGGACCGCAGGGTCTCCACGACGATTAACGTCTGAGCCGGGACAAGCTCCCCACAGACAGCCCCGGCCCGGGACCTGACCCCTGGGCCGGGGCTCATCACATTCCGGCCGGCCCGGTCAGCGGGCCGAGAAGCCGTACACCGTCTCCGAGCGGTAGACCTCGCCCGGGCGCAGCTCCGTGCTCGGGAACTCGGGGCGGTTCGGGGAGTCCGGGAAGTGCTGGGTCTCCAGGGCGACTCCGGCGCCCGGGGCGAACGGGTCGCTCAGATGGTCCCCGGTGTAGAGCTGGATGCCGGGCTCGGTCGTCGCGATCGTCAGCACCCGGCCGGACGCCGGGTCGTGCAGCTCGGCGATCTCGACGGGAGCCGGGGTCAGGCCCTTGTCGAGCGCGAAGTTGTGGTCGTAACCGGTGCCGACCTTCCGTGACTCGCGGAAGTCGAAGCGGGTGCCCGTCACGTCGTCGAGCACGCCGGTCGGGATCAGATCGGCGTCGACCGGGGTGAACCGCGAGGCGGCGAGCCGCAGTTCGTGCCCGCCCGCGCCGCCGGAGCCGCTCAGATCGAAGTAGCTGTGGTTCGTGAGGTTCACGATTGTCGGCGCGTCCGTCGTCGCCTCGTAGGCGATGCGCAGCGCGCCCGACGCGTCCAGCGTGTACGTCGCCGAGACGTCGAGGCGCCCGGGGAAGCCCTCCTCGCCGTGCCCGCTGACCCGGCTCAGCCGCACCCCGTGCTCGATCGGCTCGACGTCCCACACCCGCTTGTCGAAGCCGTACTCGCCGCCGTGCAGGGAGTTGGGCGCGTTGTTCCGCGCCAGTGCGTACGTCACGCCCTCCAGCGGGAAACGGCCGCCCGCGATCCGGTTCGCGTACCGCCCCACCAGCGCGCCGAGATACGGCTCCGGGTGGGCGAGATAGCCGTCCAGACCGGCGAACCCGAGCACCACGTCCGCCGTACGGCCCGCCCGGTCCGGCACCTCCACCGACTGCACGATCCCGCCGTACGACAGCACCCGCACCCGCACGCCCGCCCGCTCCAGGTCCCAGCGGTGCACGGGCGTGCCGTCGGGAAGGGTGCCGAAAAGTTCGCTCATGAGGGAAACCCTAGGTCACGGGTTCGCGTGCGGTGATCCGCTGGTAGGCCATCGCCGCGAGCCGCGCCTGGCCGTCCTTGCTCGGATGGAACCAGTCCCAGTGGCTCAACTGGTCCGTGCCGAAGCGGTAGTCGTAGACCGCGCCCCCGTCGAAACGGCAGCGCACATCCGTCGCGCACACCTGCTCCAGGACCTTGTTGTACGCCTCCACCCGGTCCTGCACCGTGTCCCGCCGCTCGGTCGCCGCCGAGTCCAGGGCGTCCGCGTCGGCCAGCATCGACGGGCAGATCCCCAGCTTCCACACCGCCTTGCCCATCGGGTTCGTCCGCCCCTGCGACCAGAGCCGCTTGAGATTCGGCACGCTCGCGACGTACACCTGCGTCTTCGGCAGCGCCCGGCGCAGGGACCTCAGCGAGGCCTCGAACTCGGTACGGAAGTCGGCGACCGAGGTCATCGCCGAGGCCGAGGCCCGGCAGGCGTCGTTGGCCCCCACCATCACCGTGACCAACTGCGGCTTGCGGGCGACCGCCTGGGCGATCTGGCCGGACAGGTCGGCCATCCGCGCGCCGGTCTCCGCGTAGTTCCAACTCCGCTCGGCCGCGCCCGTCTTCCCCAGCAGCCGTACGGCGAGACTGTCGACCGAGGCCTCGCTGCCCGTCGCCCAGGACACCTCCGGGCAGTCCGACAGGACCGTACAGGCGTCGAAACCACGGGTGATGGAGTCACCGACCGCCGCGACCGAGGACGGGCTGCGGTCCCAGAGCGGGCTGGGGGAGGGCTTCGCCTCGGCCGCCGTACCGCTCTTGCTGTGGGCGCCGGAGGACGCGCCCCCGCCCGCGTCACAGCCGGCCGCGCCCAGCACGGCAGCCGTCACGACGGCGAGCGCGGCCCGTGAACGACGACGTCGCATTCGCATGTTGAGACCCATCCCCTCCATAACGGTCTCAACCCATAACAACGCGCCAGGGTTCCCATCCGCGTCCGATGCAACGGCTCACCCCCGTACAAGCGTCCCCCTGGGTGAATGGCAGGGTTTCCTGGCACCGGGAGGGACGGTACGTCACACTCCGCGCGTCGCCGCACGGTAGCCTCGCCCTCAACGTGGCTGCCCTGCCGCCGCCGTTTGCCAGTCAGCAAGATGCCCCGCTCTGTCCGGAGGTCCCGGTGACGACACGTGGAGTTCTGTACGTGCACTCCGCGCCGCGCGCGCTGTGCCCGCACGTCGAGTGGGCCGTCGCCGGGGTGCTCGGCACACGCGTCAGCCTCGACTGGATCCGTCAGCCCGCCGCGCCCGGAACATGGCGCTCCGAATTCTCCTGGCAGGCGGAGGCGGGAACGGCGTCCAAGCTGGCGTCGGCCCTCCGCGGCTGGCACCTCCTCCGCTTCGAGGTCACCGCCGAGCCCTGCCCCACCGCCGAGGGCGAGCGCTACAGCTGCACCCCCGAACTCGGCATCTTCCACGCCGTCACCGGCATCCACGGCGACATCCTCATCCCCGAGGACCGCCTCCGCGCCGCCCTGACCCGCTCCCAACAGGGCGAGACCGACCTGGAAGCAGACATCGCCAAGCTCCTCGGCAAGCCATGGGACGACGAGTTGGAGCCGTTCAGGTACGCGGGCGAGGGCGCACCGGTGCGGTGGCTGCACCAGGTGGTCTGACGTTTCGTTCCGCACACGCCGAGGGCCCCCACCGGTTGGTGGGGGCCCTCGGCGTCGTACAGGAAGTTCTCAGACCGTCCGGAACGCCAGCACCACGTTGTGCCCACCGAACCCGAACGAGTCGTTCAGGGCGGCGATACGGCCCTCGACCGGCAGCTTGCGGGCCTCGCCGCGGACGACGTCCGCGTTGGCCTCCGCCTCCGGGTCGAGGTTGTCGACGTTGATGGTCGGCGGGGCGATGCGGTTGTAGAGGGCGAGGACGGTCGCGACCGACTCGACGCCGCCCGCGCCACCCAGCAGGTGACCGGTCATCGACTTGGTCGCGGAGACCGCCATGTGGTCGGCGTCGTCGCCGAACACCTTCCGCAGCGCCTTCAGTTCGGCCACGTCACCGGCCGGCGTCGAGGTCGCGTGCGCGTTCACGTGCACGATCTCCGCCGCGTCCAGGTCGGTGTTGTCCATCAGGTGCTTCAGGGCCTGCGAGATACCGCGCCCCTCCGGCTCCGGCTGCACGATGTCGTGGCCGTCGGCGGAGATGCCCTGCCCGACCGCCTCCGCGTACACCCGGGCACCGCGCTGTGCGGCGTGCTCGGCGGACTCCAGGACCAGGACGCCGGCGCCCTCGCCGAGGACGAAGCCGTCGCGGGCGGTGTCGTAGGGACGCGAGGCGCCCTGCGGGTCGTCGTTGTTCTTGGACATCGCCATCATGTTGCCGAACGCGGCGATGGGGAGGGGGTGGATGGCCGCCTCCGTGCCACCGGCGACGACGACGTCGGCGCGGCCGGTGCGGATCATCTCGATGGCGTAGCCGATGGCCTCGGCGCCGGAGGCGCACGCGGAGACCGGCGTGTGCACGCCGGCGCGGGCGCCGACGAGCAGACCCACGTTGGCGGACGGGCCGTTCGGCATCAGCATGGGGACGGTGTGCGGGGAGACGCGGCGGACGCCCTTCTCCTTGAGCACGTCGTACTGGTCGAGGAGGGTCGTCACACCGCCGATGCCGGAGGCGATGACGGTGCCGAGGCGGTCGGGGTCGACGGCGGGGTCCTCACCGGCCTTGTCGGTGAAGCCGGCGTCGGCCCACGCCTCCTTGGCCGCGATCAGCGCGAACTGCGCCGAGCGGTCAAGACGGCGGGCCTGCGGACGCGGGATGACCTCGGAGGGGTCGACTGCGGCCGGCGCGGCGATACGGACCGCCTGCTCGGCGGCCCAGTCCTGCTCCAGGGCCTTCACACCGGACTTGCCGGCGATCAGACCCTCCCAGGTCGAGGCTGCGTCGCCACCCAGCGGTGTGGTTGCGCCGATACCGGTGACGACCACGGTGCGATTGGTCGGGCTCACGGGAATTCTCTCTCCAACGGTACGAGGATTAAGCGGCGCCACCGCCGGGTGGCGGGGCCATGCAGCCGGGCCTATGGGGTGGCTCGGGCCTGGTGGTCCGGGCCTAAGGGGTGGCTCAGGCCTGGTTCTTGAGGATGTAGTCGGTCGCGTCGCCGACCGTCTTGAGGTTCTTGACGTCCTCGTCGGGGATCTTGACGTCGAAGCGCTCTTCAGCGGCGACGACGACCTCGACCATGGACAGCGAGTCGACGTCCAGGTCGTCGGTGAAGGACTTGTCCAGCTGGACGTCCTCAACCGGGATGCCGGCGATCTCGTTCACGATGTCGGCGAGACCGGCGACGATCTCTTCCTGAGTGGCGGCCATGTCAGGCGCTCCTTCTTTGTGATCCAGAGGGTGTGGCGGTGCTTCCGGTCCGGATCCGATGATGATCCGGCACGGAGTGCCTAGGGGAGGGTAACGACCGTCGCGGCGTACACGAGACCCGCCCCGAAGCCGATGACGAGCGCGGTGTCGCCGCTCTTCGCCTCGCCGGTCGCCAGAAGCCGCTCCATAGCGAGCGGAATCGAGGCGGCCGAGGTGTTGCCGGTGGTGCGTACGTCACGCGCGACCGTGACGTGCTCCGGCAGTTTCAGCGTCTTCACCATCGAGTCGATGATCCGCTCGTTGGCCTGGTGGGGAATGAAGACATCCAGGTCGTCCGGGGTGATCCCGGCCGCGTCCAGCGCCTGCTGGGCGACCTTCGCCATCTCGAACACGGCCCAGCGGAACACCGCCTGGCCCTCCTGCGTGATCGCAGGGAACTTGCCCGTGCTGTCGTACTCGGTCCACGGCACGGTCTGCTTGATGGTGTCGGACTTGTCGCCCTCCGAGCCCCACACGGTCGGGCCGATGTGCGGCTCCTTCGCGGGGCCCACGACGACCGCGCCCGCGCCGTCGCCGAACAGGAAGGCCGTCGCGCGGTCCTCCAGGTCGGTCAGGTCGGACAGCCGCTCCACGCCGATGACGAGCACGTACTCCGCGCTGCCCTCGATGACCATGCCCTTGGCGAGGGTCAGGCCGTAGCCGAAGCCGGCGCAGCCCGCCGAGATGTCGAACGCGGCGGCCTTGTTCGTGCCCAGCTTGTCGGCGATCTCCGTCGCCACGGCCGGGGTCTGCTTGAAGTGCGAGACCGTGGCCACGATCACGCCGCCGATCTGCTCGGCGGAGATCCCCGCGTCCGCGATCGCCTTGCCGGACGCCTCGATGGACATCGCGGCGACGGTCTCCTCGTCGTTCGCCCAGTGCCGCGTCTCGATGCCCGAGCGCGAGCGGATCCACTCGTCGGACGAGTCGATCGTCTCCAGGATCACCTCGTTCGGCACGACCCGGACCGGACGGTAGCCGCCCACGCCGAGGATGCGCGCGTACGGTGCGCCCTTGCTCGGCCTGATCTTCGTCGACATGTTCCTACGGCTCCTTCTTCAGGCGTTGGCGCCCGCTGCGTCAGCAGCAGAATCGGGCGCAGCTGCGATGAGCTCGCGGGCCGCGTCGAGGTCGTCGGGGGTCTTCAGGGCCAGCGTCTTGACGCCGGGCAGGGCGCGCTTGGCGAGGCCGGTCAGGGTGCCGCCGGGGCACACCTCCAGGAGCGCGGTGACACCGAGCTCCTTGAAGGTCTCCATGCACAGGTCCCAGCGGACCGGGTTGGCGACCTGGCCGACGAGGCGGTCCAGCACCTCGGCGCCGGTGGCGACCGCCTTGCCGTCCTTGTTCGAGACGTACGTCAACTTCGGGTCGGCGGGCGTCAGTTCACGCGCGGCCTCGGCGAGCGCGTCGACCGCCGGGCCCATGTGCTCGGTGTGGAACGCGCCGGCCACCTTCAGCGCCACGACCCGGCGCACGCCCTCGGGCTTGTCGGCCTCCAGGGCGGCGATCTGCTCCAGCGTGCCGGCGGCCACGATCTGGCCCGCGCCGTTCACATTGGCCGGGGTCAGGCCCAGCTTCTCCAGGTGCGCGACGGTCGTGTCGTGATCCCCGCCGAGCAGCGCGGCCATCCCGGTCGCGGTGATCGCGGCGGCCTCGGCCATCGCCAGACCACGCTTGCGTACGAGGGCCAGGGCGGCCGTGTCGTCGAGGACACCGGCGAAGACGGCGGCGGTGATCTCGCCGACGCTGTGACCGGCGACGGCGCCCGGGGACACCTCGCCGAGCGCGGTCGCGGAGACCAGTCCGGCGGCGACCAGCAGCGGCTGGGCGACGGCGGTGTCGCGGATCTCGTCCGCGTCGGCCTTCGTGCCGTAGTGCACCAGATCGAGGCCGATGGCGGCCGACAGGGCACGCAGACGGTCCTCGACACCGGGGAGGTCGAGCCAGGGAGTCAGGAAGCCGGGCGTCTGGGCGCCCTGGCCGGGAGCGACGAGTACGAGCACTCTCACACTCTCTCTTGGGGACGGGCACAGCCGCCCGTGGGGACAGGGACGAAGAACACGAGGGGGTTTTGTGGGGCCCCGACAAAAACCTAGGTCTGGAGATCTCCATCGGCCAGACGCCCCAGGATCAGCGCGATCCGCAGCGTGAACGCGGACCGTACATCGGACGGCGACCAGCCGGTGACGTCAGTCACACGTCGAAGCCGGTAGCGCACGGTGTTGGGATGGACGAACAGCATGCGCGCCGCACCTTCGAGACTACTCGCCTGCTCCAGATAGACACTGAGTGTCTCCAGGAGCGCGGACCCGGCCTCCTCCAGTGGTCTGTAGATCTCCTCCACCAACTGGTCGCGCGCACTGGGGTCACCGGCCATCGCGCGTTCCGGAAGCAGGTCGTCCGCCAGTACCGGGCGCGGTGCGTCCTGCCAGGCGGAGCAGGCCTTGAGCCCGGCTGCGGCGGCCTGCGCGGACCGGGTCGCGGCCAGCAGATCGGGCACGATCGGGCCGGCCACGACGGGTCCGGCCGCGTAAGGGCCGATCAGCGACTTGGCGACGGCGAGGGGATTGTCGTTGCCGCCGGCGATGACGACGAGCCGGTCGCCGAGCACGCCGGTCAGCACCTGGAGCTTGGCGTGCCGGGCGGCCCGCCGGATCGCCTCGACGGTCAGCTCGCTGTCGCCGTCGGGCGCGGTGCCCAGGACGACACACACGTGCTCCGGTGAGTTCCACCCGAGCGCGGCGGCCCGGGAGACGGCTCCTTCGTCGGCCTCACCGCTCAGCACGGCGTTCACGACCAGCGACTCCAGCCGCGCGTCCCACGCGCCGCGCGCCTCGGCGGCCTGCGCGTACACCTGGGCGGTCGCGAAGGCGATCTCGCGGGCGTACACGAGGAGCGCCTCGCGAAGGATGGATTCGTCGCCGGGTGCCGCCACCTCGTCGATCGCGGACTCCATGACCTCGATGGTCGTCCGCACCATCTCCACGGTCTGGCGGAGGGTGATCGCCCTGGTCAACTCGCGGGGCGCCGTACCGAAGACGTCGGTGGAGATGGCCTGCGGCGCGTCCGGATGCCGGAACCACTCGGTGAACGCGGCGATACCGGCCTGCGCGACCAGCCCGATCCAGGAACGGTTCTCCGGTGGCATCGCCCGGTACCACGGCAGCGTCTCGTCCATGCGCGCGATGGCCTGGGCGGCGAGACTCCCGGACGACTGCTCCAGCCGCTTGAGTGTCGCCGGGTGCGAGTGGGCGCGGGGGGCAGGGGCTGCGGGTCTGGTGGTTTCGGGTTCGGGCACGGAACAAGACTGCCTTATCCGGTACGGGGCGGTCGCCCTCGGGGCGGGCACCTCCTTTGGTTCGGTCGCCTTCGGGGCGCCTGAAGCCGGTGTCGAGAGGCCCACCGTGCTCAGCCCTTCGGGCCTCCGCGCGCTGGGGCTCTCGACACCGGCGCGCCCCTACGGCTCCCTCTCGGCCGACGCGTGGGGACAGTGCGAGTTGGTGGGCCCGCGCCGTCGGCGGCACTACCGTGGTGGGCGTGATGGATGTACGGCGCTCCGCCGAGCGGTACTCAGGGGGTGACCCGCAGGCAGGGATCCAGTCGTGGCACGCGTTTTCCTTCGGGCCGCACTACGACCCCGACAATCTCCGGTTCGGTGCGGTCATCGCCTGCAACGAGGAGCGGCTCGCCCCGGGTGCCGGGTTCGGCGAACACCCGCACAGCCACACCGAGATCGTCACGTGGGTGGTGGAGGGGGAGCTCAGCCATCGCGACTCCACGGGGCAGCTGACGCGGGTGCGGCCCGGTGATGTGCAGCGCCTCAGTTCGGCGGCCGGGGTGCGGCACGTCGAGCGCAACGACAGCGACTCGCCCCTGACCTTCGTGCAGATGTGGCTGGCCCCGCTGGAGCCCGGCGGCGAACCGTCCTACGAGATCGTCCACGGCATCGCCGACTCCACCCCGTACGCGGTGCCGGAGGCCGGCGCGATGCTGCATGTGCGGCGGCTGGTCCCGGGCGAGCGCACGGCCGTACCGGACGCGGTGCATGTGTATGTGCATGTGGTGCGCGGTGAAGTGCGGCTGGGGGGAGCGGAGTTGGGGCCCGGGGACGCCGCCCGGATCACGGATGCGCGGGACTTGGTGGTGGAGGCGGCGACCGGGGCTGAGCTGCTGATGTGGGAGATGCTTTAGGGGGTGGGGAGTTCGGTGAGTTCGGTGAGTACCGCGTCCGTGAACACCGGCCATGCCTCCGTCGCCCACGAGCCGAACGCGCGGTCCGTCAGCGCCACGCAGGCCGCGCCCGCCGTCGGGTCGACCCACAGGAACGTACCGGACTGGCCGAAGTGGCCGAAGGTGCGCGGGGAGGACGAACTGCCCGTCCAGTGCGGGGACTTGGAGTCGCGGATCTCGAAGCCCAGGCCCCAGTCGTTGGGGTTCTGGTGGCCGTAGCCCGGCAGGACTCCCTTGGTGCCGGGGTACTGGACCGTCATCGCCTCGGCGACCGTACGGGGGTCGAGGAGGCGGGGGGTCTGGAGTTCGGCGGCGAAGCGGAGGAGGTCGTCGACCGTCGAGATCCCGTCCTTCGCCGGGGAGCCGTCGAGAGTCGTTGAGTTCATGCCCAGGGGGGCGAGGACCGCCTGGTGCAGGTACTCCGCGAACGGGATCTCCGTCGCCTTCGCGATGTGGTCGCCGAGCTGCTCGAAGCCCGCGTTCGAGTACAGGCGGCGCTGTCCGGGGGGCGCCGTCACGCGGTGTTCGTCGAAGGCCAGGCCCGAGGTGTGGGCGAGGAGATGGCGGACCGTGGCGCCGGGCGGGCCCGCCGGTTCGTCCAGCTCGATCGCGCCCTCCTCGTACGCGACGAGGACGGCGTAGGCTGCGAGCGGCTTGGTGACCGAGGCGAGCGGGAAGCGGTGGCCGGTCGGGCCGCGGGTCCCGAGGAGGGTTCCGTCGGCTCGTACGACACCTGCTGCCGCGGTCGGCACCGGCCAGTTCTCGATCAACGCGAGGCTCTGCAAGGACATGCCGTCGAGCCTAAGCGCTCGGTCTCGGGCGTCCTGCCGATTTCTTGCCGGTTCCGCTTGCTTCGAGTGCACTCCAAGGCCATAGCGTGGTGGTCATGACGGTGATGGAGACCACGGGTACCAGGACCGACAGCTGCGCGGGCCCGCCGCAGGGCGAGCGGCGTCCGGACGGCGCGGACAACTACACGATCAGCGAGGTCGTCGCCTTCACCGGCCTGACGGCACACACCCTGCGCTGGTACGAGCGCATCGGGCTGATGCCGCACATCGACCGCTCGCACACCGGCCAGCGCCGCTACTGCAACCGCGACCTCGACTGGCTCGACCTCGTCGGCAAGCTCCGCCTGACCGGCATGCCGGTCGCCGACATGGTCCGCTACGCCGAGCTGGTGCGCGAGGGCGACCACACCTACGGCGACCGCTTCGAACTCCTCGAAGCCACCCGCCGGGACGTCCTGGCCCGGATCGCCGAACTGCAGGACACCCTCGCCGTACTCGACCGGAAGATCGCCTTCTACGGCGAGGCCGGCCACGCATACGAGAAGGAGAAAGCCGGATGACCGACCCCACGATCCCGACCGCACGGCTCGGTGCCGATGGCCCCGAGGTCGGCGTCCAGGGCCTCGGCTGCATGGGCATGAGCTTCGCCTACGGTCCCCCCGACGCGAAGGAGTCGCTGGCCACCCTGGACCGGGCGCTGGAGCTCGGCGTGACCTTGTACGACACGGCGGACATGTACGGCGCGGGGGAGAACGAGCGGTTCCTCTCGCCGTTCTTCAAGGCGCACCGCGACGAGGTCGTCGTCGCCACCAAGTTCGCCCTGTCCACCCCGCCCGGCGAGCCGGACCGGCGAGTCATCCGCAACGACCGGCCCTACATCCGCCAGGCCGTCGAGGCGAGCCTGCGGCGTCTCGACATCGACGTCATCGACCTCTACTACATGCACCGCCGCGACCCGGCCGTCCCCATCGAGGAGACCGTCGGCGCGATGGCGGAGCTGGTGCGCGAGGGCAAGGTCAGGCACCTCGGGCTGAGCGAGATCACGGGCGCGGAACTGCGGGCCGCGCACACCGTGCACCCGATCGCCGCCGTGCAGTCGGAGTGGTCGCTGTTCAGCCGGGACGTCGAGACCAGCCTCGTCGGAGCGGCCGTCGAGCTGGGCTCGGCCGTCGTGCCGTACTCGCCGCTCGGCCGCGGCTTCCTCACCGGCTCCTTCGCCAACGCCGAACAGGACCTGACGGAGGGCGACTTCCGCCGTTCGCAGCCCCGCTTCACCGGCGAGAACGCGGCGGCCAACGCGGCGCTCCTGGAACCGATCCGCACGGTCGCCGAGGCCCACGGCGCCTCCCTCGGCCAGATCGCCCTGGCCTGGGTGCAGCAGCGGGCCCAGGTCCACGGCCTTCCGGTGGTCCCGATCCCGGGCACGACCAAGCGCACCCGGGTGGAGGAGAACACGGCGGCGGCCGGCATCGTCCTCACGGATGACGAGCTGACCTTGCTGGAGCCGATCGCGGGAAAGGTGGCGGGGGACCGCTACGCGGACATGACGTTCGCCTCCACCAGCAGGGAGTAGTGCAGAGGGGCGCGGGGAACTGCGCGACCAGCCACGACGGACCCGCAGCTAAAGCTCAGCCAGCAGCTCCGCTTTCTTCACGGTGAACTCCTCATCCGTCACCAGCCCCGCCGCATGCAACTCCCCAAGATGCCGAATCCGCTCGGCGATATCCGCAGGGTCACGCCGAGCGGCCGGGATCACAGCCGTGGGACGCGCGGAGCGAACGGCGGAAAGGACCGCCGCCGCGAACGGCAACGACTCGTGCACCGGCCCGTATCCCAGCCCGAACACCACGGCCGCCGGATCCTGATCCACCGGCACCAGCGGCGCAGCCCCCCGCAGCAGCCGTAGATGACCCTCGAAGACCTCGGGGGAGCGCCACTCGACCCCGTTCAGGTCGGCGACCGGAAAGCTCTGGTCGCCGGCCTTCCACTTCGCCGACGAGGCGCCCGTCCAGAACCAGCGGAAGGACACCGTCCTCCCGTCGAAGGACGCCTTCCCGTCGTACGCCTTGAACCGCAGCGGCACTTCGGGCGCGGCCACCAGGAACCGTTCGGCCGGCCCGCGGTCCTGTTTCAGCTGCGCGCGCAACTCGTCGGCGTAGTACTCGGCGAGGGTCTCGCGCTCGGCCGGCAGTACCAGCTGATAGGGGTCGCTGCCCTCCTTCAGCTGGCCCGCCGCCACCTCCATGAGCGGGTCGGCGCCCGGGCGCGGCACGAGGCGCAGGACGACGGTGCCGCGTCTGCCGGGGGTGAGCGTCACGGTCTCGATCGCCTCGAAGGGGATCCAGCGTTCACCGAGTGCCTGGAACAGCTTGGGTGTTCGGATGCCCCGTTCGTAGCGGATGCGCACGAAGTCGGACTCGAACTCCCAAGCGGCGTGAAATCCGGCCAGTACGTCACCCATGCGGCTCATCGTAGGCGGCACACACTCCTCCGTCCCATCCCCGCGCAGACCGCACTTCCTGCTGTTTCTACGCGCGTCCGGCCGCCTCGGCGGCGGACAAACCCTCTCGACAGGTGTCGGTGTCGTGCGCGCACGACACCGCGTCGTACGCGCCAACCCCGATGTCGGCGAAATTGGCGAGGCTGTCGGTACCCGCCGCGAAGTAGCCGGTGTGACCCTCGGCGTCCTTCGCGGCCAGCACCCGCGCGCCGAACGCCCTGGACACCGGGTCCTCGCCGTGCCCGAGACCGCCGACCTCCATGTACGGCACGTCCTGGATCCAGTCGTCGGCGTCCCGCATCGCCCACACCCGGGCAAGGGTGTGCAGGTGGGAGGCGTTCGAGGCACGCATACCGGGACTGCCGGCCACCGCGATGTCGGTCACCCGGACCGGCAGTTCGTGCGCGGCGACCCCGCACACCACCGAGCCGTAGCTGTGGCAGAACAGGGCGACCTGAGAGCTGCCGGGCAGCGCCCGCAGGAGCGCGTTCAGCCGTACGGCGCCGGCCTCGGCGCGCCCCGCGGTGGCCGAGTCGATGCCCAGGCCACCGGGCGCCGTGTAGTCGGCCCAGGCGATGACGGCCGTCCGCGTACCGGCCTTGTCCGTCGCGGACTTGGCCGTGTTCTCGGCCGCGTACAGGTTCTCGGCCATGCCGACCGGTGCCGAGTAGCTCTTGTTCGTCTTCTGGAAGGTCAGCAGGTCGGTGTCGACGCCGGGCACGATGACCGAGACACGCTGCGCGGTGTCCAGGTCGCCGAAGACCTCGGCGATCCGGCCCGAACCCTCGGGGTCGAAGGCCAGGATGTGGCGGTCCCCGCTCATCAGCGCCTCGAAGCGGTGCATGAGGCGGCCCGCCTCCTGCTTGCCGTAGGGCGTGAGGCGGCTGTCGTGCATGCGCTTCTTCTCGACCTTGCGGGCCTGGTCGAGGGCGATGTGGTTGGCGCGGTAGCGCAGCTGGACCGGAGCGCCGTTCATGTTGCCGACCGCGAGGGGGTAGCGGTGCGCGAGACGTGTGCGCTGCTGTGCGGTGAGCGAGGCGAAGAAGCGGGCCAGCCGGGTCGGGGAGGCGTCCGGGTCGGGCAGCTCGCGCCCGTTCATGTGGCCGTGCTCCCAAGCGGAGAGGGAGGCCTGAAGCGCCGTTTTCCCGGGTTGGCTGCGCACCGCGGTCCAGCCGGTGGTCGCCAGCATCACGAACACCACGGCCAGCGCGGCCATCGCGCGCCAGGCGTTCAGCGTGGGGGAGGAGTCGAAGGAAGTCACTGGGAGGACACACTAGGAGAACGAGAGGGTCTCGCGTTAACCGAGTGGCGGGGATCACGTTTCAGCGGTACGTGATGAGGAACTCAGTACGACTCGCTCGTGCGCCAGTTCCCGGCGAGTGCCGGTCCCACCCCGTCGAGGTAGGCGGCCGTCAGCTCCCGCATCGCCTCGATGCTGAGGTCGTCCCCCGCGATCCACAACCGCTCCACCACCCGCATCACCCCGCCGAACACCGCCACCACCAGCCGCGGCCGTGGGTCGGTGTCCACGTCGAGCCCCTCGCGCTCGGCGACGATCCGCGCCAGCTCCTCCTCCAGTTCCATCGAGCGCCGCAGATGCGCCGCGAGCAGTCCCGGCGTGGACTCGATGACCCGGTAGGTGCGCATGTGCAGGTCCAGCGGTACGACCTGCTGGATGGCCTCGTTGATGGTGTCCCAGCTCTCCAGCACGGCCCGGCGCAGCGCCTCCAGCGGGGCCTCGTGCGGCGGGCGGGCGCGGACGGCCTCGACGAAGTGCGTCTCGGTGAGCCGGGGCACGAAGAAGGCGGCCTCCTCCTTGCTCGCGAAGTAGCGGAAGAAGGTGCGCTGCGAGACGTCGACGGCCTCGGCGATCTCGTCGACCGTGGTCTGTTCGTAGCCCTTGGTCGTGAACAGTTCGAGGGCGGCGTGCAGCAGCGCGTCCCGCGTGCGGGCCTTCTTGCGCTCGCGCAGTGTCTCCATGCCGTTCTCCTCGCGATTGTTGACAGTCGCCGACATCTGAACCTGTTTGTCAACTGTCAGCGGCTGACACTAGCCTCGAACGCATGACTAGTCAGACCACCATCAGCGCGACGGGGCCGGGGGACAAGGCACCGGCCGCCCCGTCCGACCCGACGCCGTCCACGGGGCTGCGCGGCCACCCGTGGTTCACCCTCATAACCGTCGCCGTCGGCGTCATGATGGTGGCCCTCGACGGCACCATCGTCGCCATCGCCAACCCGGCCATCCAGAAGGACCTCGGCGCCAGCTTCGCCGACGTCCAGTGGATCACCAACGGCTACTTCCTCGCCCTCGCGGTCTCCCTCATCACCGCCGGCAAGCTCGGTGACCGCTTCGGCCACCGCCAGACCTTCCTGATCGGCGTGAGCGGCTTCGCCCTCGCGTCCGGCGCGATCGGGCTCTCGCACAGCATCGCGTTCGTCGTCACGTTCCGCGTGCTCCAGGGGCTGTTCGGCGCACTGCTGATGCCGGCCGCGCTCGGCCTGCTGCGGGCCACCTTCCCGGCCGAGAAGCTCAACATGGCCATCGGCCTGTGGGGCATGGTCATCGGCGCCTCCACCGCGGGCGGCCCGATCCTCGGCGGTGTCCTCGTCGAGCACGTCAACTGGCAGTCGGTGTTCTTCATCAACGTGCCGGTCGGCGCCATCGCGCTGGTTCTCGGCCTGCTGATCCTCCGCGACCACCGGGCAGAGAACGCGCCGCGCTCCTTCGACATCCTCGGCATCGCGCTGCTCTCCGGCGCGATGTTCTGCCTCGTCTGGGCCCTCATCAAGGCGCCGACCTGGGGCTGGGGCTCCGGCACGACCTGGACGTTCCTCGCCGTGTCCGTGCTGGGCTTCGCCCTGTTCGCCTTCTGGGAGCAGCGGGTGAAGGAACCCCTGATCCCGCTGGGCCTGTTCCGCTCGGTCCCGCTGTCCGCGGGCGTCGTCCTGATGGTCCTGATGGCGATCGCCTTCATGGGCGGCCTGTTCTTCGTGACGTTCTATCTGCAGAACGTGCACGGGATGAGCCCGATCGACGCCGGTCTCCACCTCCTCCCGCTCACCGGGATGATGATCGTCGGCTCCCCGCTGGCCGGCGCGGCGATCACCAAGCTCGGCCCGCGCATCCCGCTGGCCGGCGGCATGGCGGCCACCGCGATCGCCATGTACGGCATGTCCACCCTGGAGTCGGACACCAGCAGCGCCGTCATGTCGATCTGGTTCGCCCTGCTGGGCCTCGGCCTCGCCCCCGTGATGGTCGGCGCCACCGAGGTCATCGTCGGCAACGCGCCCATGGAGCTCTCCGGTGTCGCCGGCGGTCTCCAGCAGGCCGCGATGCAGATCGGCGGCAGCCTCGGTACGGCCGTCCTCGGCGCCGTCATGGCCTCCCGCGTCGACAGCGACCTGCCCGGCAACTGGACCGACGCGGGCCTGCCCAAGCTCACCCAGCCCCAGCTGGACGCGACCGCCGAAGCGGTCCAGGTCGGTGTCGCCCCGGTCGCCAAGGGCACCCCGGAGGCGATCGCCGCGAAGATCACGCAGGTCGCCCACGACACGTTCATCTCCGGCATGAGCCTGGCCTGCCTGGTCGCCGCCGGCGTAGCGGTGGTCGCGGTGTTCGTCGCGCTGCTGACCAAGCGCGGAGAGAACGCGGAGGCGGGCGCGGCCCATATCTAACCCTTGTTCAGCGGGAGTTCGCCTATCAGGGTGACTCGGCTAAAGATTCCTGGCGCCCGGTACGCGCCGCAGGTCACAGTAAGTCAAGTCCTCCGCAGGGCAGGGAGGACGGGGTGGTCTGCGGCGCGCTGCCGGAGGGGGGCAGCGCGCAAGCAGGCTTTTTTCGTGTGTACGGGGGTACTCGTCTGGTAACCCAATCGGCATGGAAGTCCAGGGAGTTGGCGATGACGGGCTCAGGCTCAGGACACGGAACACGCACCAGGCCGGACCGCGCGACGCTCGCCATTGTCGGAGTCGTCTGCGCGGTCGCGGGCTTCTTCCTGGCGGGGAACCTGGGGATCGTCCTCGGCCCGATCGCGGTGATCTGCGGCTGGCTGGCCATGGGCCGCAGGTGGACGGGCGGACGCCGAGCGATGGCGCTGGTGGCCCTGGTCCTGGGCGCGATCGACACGGTGGCGGCGGTTCTATGGACGTTCTTCTGAACCGGGGCTGACCAGGCTCGGCACCCCTGACAGCGCCGCCAACTCCGCCCGCAAGGCCCGCACTTCCTCCGTCAGCGCCTCGATGGCCTCGGTCTGCCGCCGCTCCTCCACGTCGTCCTTCTCGAACCGGGCGATGAACCAGGTGGCGATGTTCGCGGTGACGACACCGAGCAGCGCGATACCGGACAGCATCAGCCCGACGGCGATCATCCGCCCGAGCCCGGTGGTCGGCGCGTGGTCCCCGTACCCCACCGTCGTCATGGTCGTGAACGACCACCACACGGCGTCACCCAACGTCCGGATGTTCCCGTTGGGCGAGTCCCGCTCCACTGACAGCACCGCGAGCGACCCGAACATCAACAGCCCGACCACCGCGCCGGCGACATACGTCGTCAGCTGGATCTGCGAGGCCATCCGGGCCCGCCGCCCGACGAGTATCAGCGTCGACACCATGCGCAGCAGCCGCAGCGGCTGGAGTATCGGCAGCACGACCGCGCACAGATCCATCCAGTGCGTCCGCACGAACCGCCGCCGGTCCCGGGACATCGCGAGCCGCATCAGATAGTCGACGGCGAACGCCCCCCACACCACCCACTCGACCCCCGTGCACACCGCCGTCAGCGAATGACCGGCGGTGGTGTCCACGATCGGCACGGCATAGGCGACGGCGAACGCAACGGCGAGCGCCAGCAACGGCCGCTGAGTCCGCTGCTCCCAACGGGCTTGCGCCGATTGTTGCTTCATGCCCGCATCGTAGGGCGGCGGGATGCCCCTTAAAGGCGCCCCGAAGGGGCTTGCCTTTAAGGGGCGCGGGGCTGTGTCAATTTGCGGCTCCGCCGCGCGGGCGTGACCAGCCCCCACTGGCCGGCAGACGAAAAACTACGCGTCTCCTCCAGCAGCCCCAGGATCAGCCGAAGCAACATCCAGCAACTGATACCGATCGATCGCCTGCTTCAACACAGACCGATCAACCTTCCCCTCCCGAGCCAACTCCGTCAGCACAGCCACCACAATCGACTGCGCGTCAATGTGGAAGAACCGCCGAGCAGCCCCCCGAGTGTCCGCGAACCCGAACCCGTCAGCCCCCAACGACTGATAAGTCCCAGGCACCCACCGAGCGATCTGATCAGGAACCGACCGCATCCAGTCCGAAACAGCCACGAACGGCCCCTCCGCCCCGCTCAACTTCCGCGTGACATAAGGAACCTGCTGCTCCTCCTCGGGATGCAGCAAGTTGTGCCGCTCCACCTCGACCGCCTCGCGCCGCAACTCGTTCCAAGAGGTCGCGGACCACACATCGGCCCGCACGTTCCACTCCTCGGCGAGAATCCGCTGCGCCTCGATCGCCCACGGCACAGCCACACCCGACGCCATGATCTGCGCCGGAACCGTGCCCGAGGCACCCTGGCTGATCCGGTGGACGCCCTTGAGGATGCCCTCCACGTCGACGTCCGCCGGCTCGGCCGGGTGCTGGAGCGGCTCGTTGTAGACGGTGAGGTAGTAGAAGACGTCCTCCCCGTGCGGGTGTTCCGCGTCGGAGCCGTACATCCGCCGCAGCCCGTCCTGCACGATGTACGCGATCTCGTACGAGTACGCCGGGTCGTAGGCGACACAGCCCGGGTTGGTCGACGCCAGCAACTGCGAGTGTCCGTCCGCGTGTTGCAGACCCTCACCGGTCAGAGTCGTACGCCCGGCGGTCGCGCCCAGTACGAAACCGCGCGCCAACTGGTCGGCCATCTGCCAGAACTGGTCACCGGTGCGCTGGAAACCGAACATCGAGTAGAAGACGTAGACCGGGATGAGCGGCTCGCCGTGTGTCGCGTACGCCGAACCCGCCGCGATCAGCGAGGCCGTACAGCCCGCCTCCGAGATGCCGTCGTGCAGCATCTGCCCGGTCGGCGACTCCTTGTACGCGAGCAGCAGATCGCGGTCCACCGACTCGTACTGCTGGCCCAGCGGGTTGTAGATCTTCGCGCTCGGGAAGAACGAGTCCATGCCGAACGTGCGGTACTCGTCCGGCGCGATCAGCACGAACCGCTTGCCGATCTCCTTGTCCCGCATGAGGTCCTTCAGCAGCCGTACGAACGCCATGGTGGTGGCGATCGACTGCTGCCCTGACCCCTTCTTCACACTCGCGTACGTCTTGTCCTCGGGCAGCACCAGCGGCTTCGAGCGGACGACGCGGGTCGGGACGTAGCCGCCCAGCCCGTTGCGCCGGTCGTGCATGTACTGGATCTCCTCCGAGTTCCGGCCCGGGTGGTAGTACGGCGGCGCGCCGGACTCCAGCTCCTGGTCGGTGATCGGCAGGTGCAGCCGGTCGCGGAAGCCCTTGAGGTCGGCGACCGTCAGCTTCTTCATCTGGTGCGTGGCGTTGCGGCCCTCGAAGTTGGGGCCAAGCGTCCAGCCCTTGACGGTCTGGGCGAGCACGACGGTCGGCTGGCCCTTGTGCTCCTTGGCCGCCTCGAAGGCCGCGAACACCTTCCGGTGGTCGTGCCCGCCGCGCCCCAGGTGCAGGATCTGGTCGTCGGTCATGTTCTCGACCATCGCGCGCAGCCGGTGGTCGTGCCCGAAGAAGTGCTCGCGGATGTACGCGCCGGTCTCCGTGGCGTACGTCTGGAACTGGCCGTCCGGCGTGGTGTTGAGCTGGTTGACCAGCACGCCGTCCCGGTCCTGGGCCAGCAGCGGGTCCCAGGTGCGGTCCCAGACCAGCTTGATGACGTTCCAGCCGGCGCCCCGGAACTGCGACTCCAGCTCCTGGATGATCTTGCCGTTGCCGCGCACCGGGCCGTCGAGCCGCTGGAGGTTGCAGTTGACGACGAAGGTCAGGTTGTCCAGGCCCTCGCGCGCGGCGATCGACAGCTGGCCGAGCGACTCCGGCTCGTCCATCTCGCCGTCACCGAGGAACGCCCACACGTGTGACCTGGAGGTGTCCGCGATCCCGCGCGCCTCCATGTAGCGGTTCATCCGCGCCTGGAAGATCGCGCCGAGCGGGCCGAGGCCCATGGACACGGTCGGGAACTCCCAGAAGTCCGGCATCGACCGCGGGTGCGGATACGAGGAAAGCCCGTACGGCGCCTTCGACTTCTCCTGCCGGAACGCGTCGAGCTGCTGCTCGCTGAGCCGGTCCAGGAGGAACGCGCGGGCGTAGATGCCCGGCGAGGCGTGCCCCTGGAAGAAGATCTGGTCGCCGCCGTCGCCCTGGTCCTTGCCCCGGAAGAAGTGGTTGAAGCCCACGTCGTAGAGCGAGGCGGAGGACGCGAAGGTGGCGATGTGGCCGCCGACCCCGATACCGGGACGCTGGGCCCTGGACACCATCACGGCCGCGTTCCAGCGGGTGGCGTTCAGGATCTTGCGCTCGATCTCCTCGTTGCCGGGGAAGAACGGCTCGTCCTTGGTGGCGATGGTGTTGACGTAGTCCGTGCTGCGCATCTCGGGCACGGCCACGCGCTTCTCGCGGGCCCGCTCGATCAGCCGGAGCATCAGATAGCGGGCCCGCTCACGGCCGCGCTGGTCCACGGCGGCGTCGAGCGAGTCGAGCCACTCCTGGGTCTCTTCGGGATCGAAGTCAGGAACCTGACTCGGAAGGCCGCCAATGATGATCGGATTGCGATCGGATCCGGAAGCCACGCTGTTCCTTACGTGTCAGAGGGGAGAACGTGTCAGAGGGGGGAGCTGCACCGTTCCCCATGGTCTACCGCGGGGCGGCAATCGTCATCTCTACCGTGAGGTAACCGTGACTCGTTTAGCAAAGTCATTCGAGTCGCGTACCCTCGGAGGGTTCTCAAACGTGCAAACCGGGCAGAACGCTGTGGTGTACGTCACCAGCGGCCGCGATAGCGTGCCTGGAGTTGCGGCGACACGGCCAGGATCGTCACCGTTTCGGCGTTCCGAATCGCCGGGTACTTGCGCGATCCGGCCCGTCCGTGTGGACTACGGCCAATGCTTCGCGCACGCGCGATGCTGGACATTCATCAAGACATGATCAGGAGGCAACCCGTGAGCGCGACCGCGGACCACGCGGAGGAGCGGACGAACCCTGCCGTCAGGCTGGGGTTCCAGCCCGAGCAGGTGGTCCAGGAGATCGGCTACGACGACGACGTAGACCAGGAACTCCGCGAGGCCATTGAAGAAGTCATCGGCAGCGACCTGGTGGACGAGGACTACGACGACGTCGCCGATGCCGTGGTGCTGTGGTTCCGCGACGAGGACGGCGACCTGACCGACGTGCTGGTGGACGCCATCTCGTACGTCGAGGAGGGCGGCTCCATCCTGCTGCTGACGCCGAAGACCGGCCGTGACGGCTACGTCGAGCCGAGCGACATCTCGGAAGCCGCCACGACCGCGGGACTCTCCGCGGCCAAGAGCGTCAGCGTGGGCAAGGACTGGAGTGGCAGCCGGCTGGTGACGCCCAAGGCGGCCAAGTCCAAGAGGTAGTCCACGGAGGTACCTCGATCGTCGAACCCCGGACGGGCTGGCCACGCCAGCCCGTCCGTCCGCATGCGGTGATCGCTGCGTAGGGTGGTGGGCCCAGGGTGGTCTCACCCGAACAGCCCCACCGAAGGGATGCAGGACGAGATGGCGATCCAGGTCGGCGAAAAGGCCCCCGATTTCGAGCTCAAGGACAACCACGGCGCCACCGTGAAGCTCTCCGACTTCCGCGGCGACAAGAACGTGGTGCTGCTCTTCTACCCCTTCGCCTTCACCGGCGTCTGCACCGGCGAACTCTGCTCCCTGCGCGACAACCTGCCGCAGTTCACCGACCGCGACACCCAACTCCTCGCGGTCTCCAACGACTCCATCCACACCCTGCGCGTCTTCGCCGAGCAGGAGGGCCTGGAGTACCCGCTGCTCTCCGACTTCTGGCCGCACGGCAACACTTCGCGCGCGTACGGCGTCTTCGACGAGGACAAGGGTTGCGCCGTGCGCGGAACCTTCATCATCGACAAGGAGGGCGTCGTGCGCTGGACGGTCATCAACGGCCTGCCGGACGCGCGCGACCTGGGTGAGTACGTGAAGGCGCTCGACACCCTGTGATTGTTAGGTTCCAGGGCCTGCGAGGGCCGGGAACCCGTCACTAGGATCGAGACGTTGATCCGATACCGACGCACTACGGGGCATCCCCGCCCCTGGACACCAATGGAGGACTCGTGGGAGTCAGCCTCAGCAAGGGCGGCAACGTTTCACTGACCAAGGAGGCCCCGGGCCTGACCGCGGTCATCGTCGGTCTGGGGTGGGACGTCCGCACCACCACCGGTACCGACTTCGACCTCGACGCCAGCGCACTGCTGCTGAACAGCGCGGGCAAGGTCGCGAGCGACGCCAACTTCGTCTTCTTCAACAACCTCAAGAGCCCCGACGGCTCCGTCGAGCACACCGGTGACAACACCACCGGTGAGGGCGAGGGCGACGACGAGGCGATCAAGGTGAACCTCGCGGCGGTCCCGGCCGACGTCGACAAGATCACCTTCCCGGTCTCGATCTACGACGCCGAGAACCGCCAGCAGTCCTTCGGCCAGGTCCGCAACGCGTTCATCCGCGTGGTCAACCAGGCCGGCGGCGCCGAGATCGCCCGCTACGACCTCTCCGAGGACGCCTCGACCGAGACGGCCATGGTCTTCGGCGAGCTCTACCGCAACGGCGCGGAGTGGAAGTTCCGCGCCATCGGCCAGGGCTACGCCTCGGGCCTGCGCGGCATCGCCCAGGACTTCGGCGTCAACGTCTGACGTACGAAGTCCGAGGTACGGACGTCTGACGTACAAAGGCTTCACCGCCGGGCGCCGCACGGTTCGTGTGCGGCGCCCGGGGGTCCCCCGCTGGGGGGAGTGCAGGACAACCAAAGAAGCATCACCTCGGGGAGGACCAGCACATGGGCGTCACACTCGCCAAGGGGGGCAACGTCTCCCTGTCCAAGGCCGCACCGAACCTCACGAACGTACTGATCGGGCTCGGCTGGGACGCGCGTTCCACCACCGGAGCCGACTTCGACCTCGACGCCAGCGCGCTGCTGTGCAACGGCGGCCGGGTGCTCGGGGACGAGTGGTTCATCTTCTACAACCAGCTCAAGAGCCCGGACGGCTCGGTGGAGCACACCGGCGACAACCTCACCGGTGAGGGCGAGGGCGACGACGAGTCGATCCTGATCGACCTCTCCAAGGTGCCGGCCAACGTGGACAAGATCGTCTTCCCGGTCTCGATCCACGACGCCGACAACCGCGGCCAGACCTTCGGCCAGGTCAGCAACGCCTTCATCCGTGTGGTCAACCAGGCCGACGGCCAGGAACTCGCCCGCTACGACCTCTCCGAGGACGCCTCCACCGAGACGGCCATGATCTTCGGCGAGCTCTACCGCTACCAGGGCGAGTGGAAGTTCAGGGCGGTCGGACAGGGGTACGCGTCCGGGCTGCGGGGCATCGCCCTAGACTTCGGGGTCAACGTTTCGTAAGGGGCCACGCACGCAGGGTGGCCCGGCGTCGACGAGAGAGAGCCACCTGCTGCGCCTGGTAACGAGGCAGGTGGCTCTCTGGGAGCTCGCCGCCCTCGGAAGGACGGGAGTCCGTTCATTATGCCCAGCGAATCGCAGCAGCAGCAGCCCCCACAGCAGTACACCCAGCTGATCAACGCCTTCATGTACTGCGCCGCCCTGATCGCCGGTGTCGTCCTGGTCGTGGCCGGCCGTGCCACGCCCGTCGAAGCGTCCGGGTACGTCTCCCCGTTCCTCGTGATCTTCGAAGGAGTGAAGCCGCGTTCGCGTTGACGAGCCCCCGAGAGCTGCGGGTTTGCGGCTGGGACGGGCCACATGTCCCGATCGGCGCGGTCTCCCCTAGACTCAGTGCTCGACGTCAAATTTTAAGTAAAGCCGAGTGCGGCGCGGGGGAGACCCGTACACACAGGGATTGGGTAGCCAGTGCTTCTGAAAACCTTCGGCTGGTCGTTCGCGGTCACCGCGCTCGGCCTGGTCGCGGCGGCGTTCTACGGGGGGTGGGAAGCCTTCGGAATCGTGGCGATCCTGGCCGTCCTGGAGATCTCGCTGTCCTTCGACAACGCGGTGGTCAACGCCGGGATCCTGAAGAAGATGTCCGCCTTCTGGCAGAAGATCTTCCTCACGGTGGGCGTCCTGATCGCCGTCTTCGGCATGCGGCTGGTGTTCCCCGTCGTCATCGTCGCGGTCACCGCAAAGAAGAATCCGATCGACGCGGTCAACCTCGCCCTGACCGACAAGGACCAGTACCAGCAGCTGGTGACCGACGCCCACCCGGCGATCGCGGCCTTCGGTGGCATGTTCCTGCTGATGATCTTCCTCGACTTCATCTTCGAGGACCGGGACATCCAGTGGCTGCGCTGGATCGAGCGTCCGCTCGCCAAGCTCGGCAAGGTCGACATGCTGTCGGTCTGCATCGCGCTGATCGTCCTGCTGGTCACCTCGATGACCTTCGCGGTCCACGCCCACCAGCACGGCGGCGCCCACGCGGACAAGGCACAGACGGTCCTGATCTCCGGCATCGCGGGCCTGATCACGTACATGATCGTCGGCGGACTCTCCGGCTACTTCGAGGACAAGCTCGAAGAAGAGGAGGAGCGGGAGCACGAGGAGGAGGAAGAGGCCGCGCGCACCGGCAAGCAGCGCTCGGCGGTCGTCCTCGCCGGCCAGGCAGCCTTCTTCATGTTCCTCTACCTCGAAGTCCTGGACGCGTCCTTCTCCTTCGACGGAGTGATCGGCGCCTTCGCCATCACCAACGACATCGTCCTGATGGCGCTGGGCCTCGGCATCGGCGCGATGTACGTCCGATCCCTGACGGTCTACCTGGTCCGCCAGGGCACCCTGGACGACTACGTCTACCTGGAGCACGGCGCCCACTACGCGATCGGCGCCCTGGCCGTGATCCTCATGGTCACCATCCAGTACCAGATCAACGAGGTCATTACCGGCCTCGTCGGCGTCGTACTGATCGGCTGGTCCTTCTGGTCCTCGGTCCGCCGCAACAACGCCCTGGCGGAAGCCGAGGGAAAAGCCGGCTCGGACGAGAAGACTGAGGTCTCGTCCGGGGTGTGACAAGCTCCCTGGTAAGGGAACGCTCTGTTCGGGGCGGCAGACAGAGGACATGCCCTCGGTCCGCCGCCCCGACGGCTTTGTCATGCGGGACGCGGTACGTGGATGTGGACGTGGGGGCGGGAATGGGCTTCTTCGACGGAATCTGGCGGCGTGAGGTCGACTTCGACTCGGGCAGCGCGGCCAGCAACGCGATCGAACTGACCAAACGGCATCACCAGGTCTCGCTCACCAAGCAGGGCGCGGCCACCGGCAACCTGCGCGTCAACCTCACCTGGCGGATGCGGACCTCCGACATCGGCGGCCCCCAGCGGGACAGCCTGCTGCGCCACCCCTTCAAGGCGCTGAAGCCGCCCGAGGTCATGGGCCACAGCCAGAGCATGGTCAACGTCGACCTCGACCTCGGCTGCCTCTACGAACTCATGGACGGCACCAAGGGCGTCGTCCAGCCCCTCGGCGGCCTCCTCGGCGACGTCAACTCACCCCCGTACGTGAAACTCAGCGGCGACGACCGCTTCGGCTCCGCGTCCGGCGAGACGATGTACGTCAACCTCGATCACCGCGACCAGATCAAGCGCCTCCTGGTCTTCGTCTACATCTACGACCAGACCCCGGCCTTCGACCGCACCCACGCGATCGTCACCCTCTACCCCAGCAACGGCCCCCGCATCGAGATAGGCCTCGACGAACGCCACCCCCAGGCCCGCTCCTGCGCGGTCGTGATGATCGAGAACGTCAAGGGTGAGCTGGTGGTCCGCCGAGAGGTGAAGTTCGTCTACGGCTTCCAGGCGGAGCTGGACCGGTTGTACGGGTGGGGACTGCAGTGGGGGCGGGGCTACAAGACGAAGGTCGAGCGATAAGCGCCCTTCAGGGGCAGCGCCCCAAAGGGGCGCGGGGCAGTGTCGATATGCGGCTCCGCCGCGGGGCGCGCCCAGCCCCCACCGACCGGTACCCGAAAACCGCTCACCCTCAAATGAACTGCGGCCCCTGCGGCGGCAACCGAAAATCCGGATCCACCGCACTCCCCGCAGGCACCGGCTGCGGATACCCATACGTCCCGGCAGCAGCCGCAGGAGCCGCCTGCGGGTACCCGTACGCGGGCTGAGTCACCGGCTCCTGCGTCTGCGGATATCCGTACCCGGACTGCACAGGAACCGCCGGAGGCAACGGCTGCGAGGCCTCGGGGACGGCCGCGGCCTCCGACTCGTCGACCGTGATACCGAAGTCCATGGCCAGCCCCCGCAGACCGTTCGGGTAGCCCTCGCCGAGCGCCCGGAACTTCCAGCCCTCGCCGCGGCGGTACAGCTCGCCGCAGATCAGCACGGTCTCCTCGCCGGTCTCCGGCTTGATGTCGAAATACAGCAGCGGTTCACCCTCGGCGACGGCCGCGTCGTACAGCGTGATGCGCAGGCCCTTTACGCGGTCGAAGGTTTCGTCCTCCGCCGATGCGACCACCAGAATCCGGCTGACTTCGGGCTCGACACCGGCCAGATCTGTCTGGATCGTGTCGGTGGGGCCCTCGGCGACACGCTTCTTGCCGAGCCGCCAGACCTTCCCGGAGGGGTGCCGGGGCTGGTTGTAGAAGACGAAGTCCTCGTCGGAGCGCACCCGACCGGCGGGGCCGACGAGCAGCGCCGAGACATCGACGTCCGGGACCCCCGGCCCGGGCGTCCAGCGCAGCACGGCACGTACCGTGGTGGCCTCCAGCGGGACGTTCGACCCCTTCACCATCGCGTGCGTCATGCGGTCATCCTGCCCTCTCGGTCCTGGTCACGACAACGTGGGGGTTCGGACACCGACATGGCCGAGTTACCTGAAGTTCATGCCCGGCGGGAACCCCTGACATGGATTTGTACGTACTATTACCGGCCACCTATCGAAAACAATCACGAGTCACATCGTCACCACGGGGGAGCTTTATGCGTCATTTCGGGCACATTGCCCCTGAGGTACGGCAGCGTCTCTTCTTCCAGGAGCCGTGCGAGTTCGACGCGGACTCCCCGGCCCGGCTGCTCGCCGCCGCCCTCGGCGCCACGCTCTACAGTCCGGCCACCCGGCCCCGGCTCGCCGACGACATCGTCAAACTGGCCGGGCGCGGCGTCGTGTCGATGGTGCTGTGCCTGGAGGACTCGATCGGCGACGAGGACGTCCCGGCCGCCGAGGAGAACCTGGTCCAGCAGTTCACCGAGCTGGCCGCCCGCCCCGACGCGGAGCTTCCGCTGCTGTTCGTCCGGGTCCGGGTGCCCGAGCAGATCCCCGATCTCGTCCGCCGTATGGGCCCGGCCGTCAGACTCCTCTCCGGCTTCGTGATGCCGAAGTTCACCGAGGAACGCGGCATGCCCTTCCTGGAGGCGCTGGCCGCCGCGGAGGCGTCGAGCGGCCACCGGCTGTTCGGCATGCCGGTCCTGGAGTCGCCCGAGCTGCTCTACCGCGAGTCCCGGGTGGAGACCCTGGAGGGCATCTCCCGCGCGGTCGACAAGTACCGCGACCGCGTCCTCGCCCTGCGCCTGGGCGTGACGGACTTCTGCTCCTCCTACGGCCTCCGCAGGGCCTCCGACATGACGGCCTACGACGTCCAGATCGTCGCCTCCGTGATCGCCGACGTGGTGAACATGCTGGGGCGCGCCGACGGCACCGGCTTCACGGTGACCGGCCCGGTGTGGGAGTACTTCCGGGTCCAGGAGCGCATGTTCAAGCCGCAGCTGCGCCGCAGCCCCTTCCTGGAGGGCCAGGCGGAGGAGCTGCGCGAGGCGCTGATCGAGCACGCCATGGACGGGCTGCTGCGCGAGATCGCCCTCGACCAGGCCAACGGGCTGATGGGCAAGACCTGCATCCACCCCACGCACGTGCTGCCCGTGCACGCGCTGTCCGTGGTCAGCCACGAGGAGTTCTGCGACGCACAGGACATCCTGCGGCCGGAGCGGGGCGGCGGGGGCGTGCTGCGCTCGGCGTACACGAACAAGATGAACGAGGTGAAGCCGCACCGCGCCTGGGCCGAGCGGACGATGCTGCGCGCCGAGATCTTCGGCGTCGCACGCGAGGACGTCGGCTTCGTGGAGCTGCTCGCCGCCGGAATCCCCGGCTGAATCGCAAGGGACGCATGAACAAGGCAGTGAACGACGGGGTCTGGTCGGGCAGTTGGGTCGCGGAGCGACTCGGTGTCGAACTCCTCGGCGACCCCGAACTGACCGACCTCCTGGGCCTGGCCCTCCGCCGCAACCCCAAGCGGGCCCACCTCCTGGTGTCGAACGTGCTCGGCAAGCACGTCCCCCAGTCCCCGTCGATCGTCTACGGCTACGGCTTCACCCTGGGCCGCCGGGTGCGTGAACTCCTGGGCGCGGAGGAATCCGCCCGGGCGGTGGTCCTCGGTTACGCGGAGACGGCGACGGGCCTGGGCCACGCGGTGGCGGACGGCATCGCCGTCGCCCCCTACCTCCACTCCACCCGCCGCCCGGTCCCCGGCGTGGCCACGGCAGGGGGCTTCGAGGAGTCCCACTCCCACGCGACGTCCCACCTCCTGCTGCCGGAGGACCCCGAGCTGCTGGCCGGCGACGGCCCCTTGGTCCTGGTCGACGACGAGTTCTCGACGGGCAACACGGTCCTCAACACCATCCGCGACCTGCACGAGCGCTATCCGCGGGGGCGGTATGTGGTGGTCGCCCTGGTCGACATGCGCTCGGCGGCGGACGCGGGCCGGTTGGACGAGTTCGCGGCGGAGATAGGCGCGAGGGTGGACTTGGTGGCGGCGGCATCGGGCACGGTTCGCCTGCCGGCGGGGGTGCTGGAGAAAGGGCAGGAGTTGGTGGCGCGGTACGAGTCGGGGGGTGCCGGGGAGGGTAGTCGGTCGTCTGCGGCGCCGTCTGGGCCGGCCGCGCAGTTCCCCGCGCCCCTAAAAGACAAGGGCGTCGAAGCTGCCCCGAGCCTTGAAGCTGGCCCGAACCCCCACCCCCCAGGGGCGCGGGGAACTGCGCGACCAGCCCCCACCGGCCCGCAGCCGACCCACAACCGAATCACCCGAGTCGAACTCCGCTGGCCCCACAACCTCCCCGACGGCGGAAGACACGGCTTCACCCCCCAGCACCGAATACGCCTGGACCGCGCCCTCCCCGCAATGGCCGCCCGCCTCGCAGACGCCCTCCCGGAGGACTCGCACCGCGTACACATCCTCGGCTTCGAAGAGCTGATGTACGCCCCCCTGAGACTCGCCCGCGAACTGGAGCAGATCGTCGACGCCGACGTCACCTACTCCACCACCACCCGTTCCCCCGTCCTCGCGGTCGACGACCCCGGCTACGCGATCCGTACCCGCCTCACCTTCCCCGCCCACGACACCCCCGCCGACGGCCCGGGCGACCGCTACGCCTACAACATCGCCGGCGCCGGTTTCGACGCCGTCGTCGCGGTCGTCGACTCCCGCGCGGACACCCCCGAACTGCACGGCCTGCTCGACCAGTTGGCCGCACACACCCCGCACGTCGTCCTCGCGGTGGTCCCCTCGTACGTCCCCGAAAGGCCCCCCATGCTGCCCGAGCCCCTCCGCGGCCCCGCCTTCTCCTCGTACGCGCCGGAAGAGGTCGGCTGGCTGCTCCAGGACCTCTCGGACGTGACGCTGGAGGCGCCGGTCGAGGAGCGCGAGGAGGCCATCCAGAGCGGCGGGGCGCACTACGCGGAGTCGCTGCCGGTGGAGTACCAGCCGAGCGAGCAGTACCAGGAGCTGTTCCACACCGCCCTGGACGAGGCGGCCGGTCGGCTCGCGCTGGCCGTGGGGGCGGTCACCGAACTGGTCCTCGCCGAGCGCTCACCGCACCCCGTGCTCGTCTCGCTCGCCCGCGCCGGGACCCCCGTGGGCGTCCTGATGCGCCGCTGGGCCCAGTACCGCCACGGTCTCGACCTGCCGCACTACGCCGTGTCGATCGTGCGCGGTCGCGGTATCGACGCCAACGCGCTGCGCTATCTCGCCGCCCATCACGACCCCGCCGACGTCGTGTTCGTCGACGGCTGGACCGGCAAGGGCGCCATCACCCGCGAACTCACCGAGGCCATCAGGGAGTTCGAGGAGTCCGACGGCATCACCGGCTTCGACCCGGAGATCGCCGTACTGGCCGACCCCGGCTCCTGCGTGAAGACGTACGGCACCCGGGAGGACTTCCTCATCCCCTCCGCCTGCCTCAACTCGACCGTGTCGGGGCTGATTTCACGTACGGTGCTGCGCTCGGACCTGGTCGGCCCGCACGACTTCCACGGCGCGAAGTTCTACCGCGAACTCGCCGGCGTGGACGTCTCGGTGGACTTCCTGGACGCCGTGGCCGCACGCTTCCCGGAGGTCACGGACGCCGTGGCGACACTCGCCAAGGAACTGCTGGCCGCCGACCGCACCCCAACCTGGGAGGGCTGGGCGGCAGTTGAGCGGATCAGCGAGGAGTACGGCATCCACGACGTGAACCTCGTCAAGCCCGGCGTGGGGGAGACCACCCGGGTGCTGCTGCGCCGGGTGCCCTGGAAGATCCTCGCGCGGGCCGGTGCGGGCGCCGACCTCGACCACGTCAGGCTGCTCGCCGAGCAGAGGGGCGTACCCGTCGAGGAGGTGGCCGAACTGCCGTACACCTGCGTGGGGTTGATCCACCCCAAGTACACGCGCGGTGCGACCGGTGCCGACGGCAAGGCGGTGGCGGTCTGATGCCGGTACTCGTCGCAAGCGATCTCGACCGTACGCTCATCTACTCCTCGGCCGCCCTCGCCCTGACCATGCCGGACGCGCGGGCGCCCCGGCTGCTCTGCGTGGAGGTGCACGAGAGCAAGCCGCTGTCCTTCATGACGGAGACGTCGGCCGAACTGCTTACCGAACTCGGTGACGCGGCCGTGTTCGTGCCGACCACCACTCGCACCCGCAAGCAGTACCAGCGCATCAGCCTGCCCGGCCTGGAGCCGAAGTTCGCGATCTGTGCCAACGGCGGGCATCTGCTCGTGGACGGCGCGACCGACGAGGACTGGCACGCCGGGGTGCAGGCGAAGCTGGCCGCCGAGTGCGCTCCGCTGGAGGAGGTGCGGCAGTACCTCGCCGACTCCGCCGACCCGGCCTGGGTGCGCAAGCACCGCGTCGCTGAGGACCTCTTCGCCTACCTCGTCGTCGAGCGCGAGCTGCTCCCCGAGGAGTGGGTGAAGGAGCTCGCGGTATGGGCGGAGAACCGCGGCTGGACGGTCTCCCTGCAGGGCCGCAAGATCTACGCCGTACCGAAGCCACTCACCAAGAGCGCGGCCATGCGAGAGGTGGCCCACAGAACTGGTGCCGACCTCACCCTCGCAGCAGGCGACTCCCTCCTGGACGCCGACCTGCTGCTGGCGGCTGACAGAGGCTGGCGCCCAGGCCACGGCGAACTGGCAGACGAGGCTTGGACGGCCCCACAGGTCACGGCCCTACCTGAGCGGGGGGTCGTGGCGGGCGAGCGCATCCTGCGGGAGTTCTTGCGAGCGACGCACCCGACAACCCCCTAGGGCGTGTATCGAAAGCGCCGGTCACAGCCACCCGTTGCTCTGAGGCAGGGGTAAACCGCTACTTCAGCGGTGGATGTGGCGAGTACGGTGTGGCTGTGGCCGGTGATCGCGTGCAGCGGCGGTCACGGAGACAGACGCGCGGACGCGAAGGAGCGAATGGTGCCAGGCGCTGTACTGCGAGGGGTGACTCTGGACTGTGCCGACCCGCAGACGCTGGCGGGCTTCTACGGTGCACTGACCGGGATGCGCGAACTCTTCAGTACGGACGAGTTCGTCGCTCTGACGGACGGCTCCGGCTGTGATCTGGGGTTCCAGAGGGTTGACGGGTACCGGGCTCCGCAGTGGCCGGGTCAGGACGTGCCACAACAGTTCCACCTGGATTTCCGCGCTGACGACCTCGATGCGATGGAAGAGCTGGCCCTGGAACTCGGCGCGGCCAAACCGGACCATCAGCCCGGCGACGGACGCTGGCGGGTACTCCTGGATCCGGCTGGCCACCCCTTCTGCCTGACGTCTTCCTGACATCACCGGCGTTGACAGGTATCCCCCGTCAGACGCCGTAGCGCTCAGGCTTGGGCGAGCGGTTTATCAGCTGCTGGCCGCCTCGGAGAGGGCATGGCGTCAGATGTGCTGGTCACAGCCACTCGTTGATGGCCGCTACCAGGGCGGTTGCCTCGTAGCGGACCGCGAGCTTGTCGTACCTCGTGGCCACGGCACGGTGCCTTTTGAGGCGATTGATGCCGCACTCGACCGCGTGCCGAGCCTTGTAGTCCTCCGGGTCGAACTTCGGCGGACGGCCGCCGCGGGAGCCGCCTTTCCTTCGGTTGCGGGCCTGGTCGGCCTTGTCCGGGATGGTGCAGCGAATGCCACGTCTGCGCAGGTAGGCGCGGTTCTTCCGGGAGGCGTACGCCTTATCAGCGCGCACCCGCCTCGGCCGGGTGCGCGGTCGGCCGGACCCCAGCCGGGGCACCCTGATGCGGCCCAGGACAACCTCGAACTGCGGGGAGTCCCCGCGCTGCCCGGCGGTGATCACGATGGACATGGGCTTTTGCCCCTGCTCGACGGCGAGGTGCAGCTTGCTGGTCAGGCCGCCGCGCGAGCGTCCGAGGCCGTGGTCGTCGGGCTCGACTGCGACACCGCCGGGCGGCTCCTTCTGCAGGTCCCCCTTTTCCTCGCTCCGGCGGCGTGCTGGTGGGCCCGGCAGACGGTGGAGTCGACGTTGAGGTCCCAGGTGATCAGGTCCTTGGCATCGGCCCGGGCCTGGAGTTCGGTGAAGATGCGCTGCCAGGTGCCGTTGCGCTGCCAGCGGCGGAACAGGTCGTACGCCCGGCCCCACGGCCCGTACTCGGCGGGCATGTCCCGCCACGGGATGCCGGTACGAACCCGGAACCGTATGCCGTCGATCAGCTGCCGCCGGGTCCATATCGGTGGCCGGCCGGGCTTCTTGCCCGTCGGCAACAGCAGCTCCAGCACGGCCCATTGCCCGTCCGTCAGATCTCCACGCGCCACGAATCAAGATCATCTCACGCCCAAGATCCACTTTCGACACAGGCCCTAGGGGCGCGGGGAACTGCGCGACCAGCCCCCACGCACCCGCACCCAACAACGCACCGGGCTCACCTAGCCACAGCAGCCCCCACCACAACAACCACCGCCCCCTCCGCCCGCTGCAGGCGAGGGGGCGGACTTCGTCCCGCCCACCGCCACCGTCGACAGCAGCTTCACCGTGTCGTCATGCCCGGAGGGGCAGTCCGCCGGCGCGGAGGACTCCGCCATCGGCCGGCTCAGTTCGAACGTCGATCCGCAGGTGCGGCAGCGGTACTCATAGCGAGGCATGGCCTCAGGCTAACGCCGCTCTGACATGAGTACGGCACCTTCTTTTTTCATGAAGGTTTCGGCTGTGTCCTGTTCTGTCGTTTTCTTATATGGAGAACTTGCGAAGACCACTGGTAATTTGAGTTCGCCGCGTGACCTGTGAGGCCGGGGGGAACCGGGATTTGCAGCCGCGTCCACGGCAACCTTGTAAGACCCTCGTACGTCTGTGCGTCTGCCTGTGCGAGCAATACGGAGTGCGGAGGGAGACGTCGTGACCCATGAGGGGGAGGGGGAGCAACCTCAGCGGCCGGACGAGACCATGCAGCTGAAGCTCCCCGCCGGGTTCAGGGCGGACGAGACCATGCAGTTGCGGTTGTCCGACCTGGGGACACCGGAGGCACCCGAGATACCCGAGGGGGAGGCGAAGCCGGCCCGGCGCCGGGGACACAAGACCCCCCGCCCGTCCCTCCGCACCCGTCTCTCCCGCCTCGCCGCCGCCCTGGGCCCCCGCTTCGCTCCCCTCATCGCCCGCCTCGCCCCGGTCGTGATCTTCCTCACGCCGTACGTCCGCAAGATGCGCCCGCAGTACCCGCGCCCGGGCCGTACCGACTGGCGCCGCTGGATACCCTCCTGGCGGCAGTGGCTGGGGGGTGTGGCCGCCTCCATCGGGCTCAGCGGTCTGTTCCTGGTCGTCGCCTACGCGACCACCGACATCCCCTCGGACCTCAACACGTACGCCACCCAGCAGGACAACGTGTACTTCTGGTCCGACGGCACGCCCATGGCCCGTACCGGCTGGGTGCAGCGGCAGGCGATGCCGCTGAAAGACATCCCGACCGACGTCCGCTGGGCGGTGCTCGCCGCCGAGAACGAGAGTTTCTACAGCGACCCCGGCATCTCCATGAAGGGCATCGCCCGCGCCCTCTACCGCACGGTCGGCGAGGGTGACACCGAGGGCGGCTCGACGATCACCCAGCAGTACGTCAAGAACGTCTATCTGACCCAGAACCAGACGGTGAGCCGCAAGTTCACCGAGGCGATGATCTCCCTCAAGCTCGACAACAAGATGAGCAAGGACAAGATCCTTGAGGGCTATCTCAACACCAGCTGGTTCGGCCGCGGTACCTACGGCCTGCAGCGTGCCTCCCAGGCCTACTACGGCAAGGACGTCAGCCAGCTCAACGCGAGCCAAGGCGCCTTCCTCGCCTCGCTGTTGAAGGGCGCGGGCCTCTACGACCCGACGCTCAGCAAGGCCAACCACGCCCGGGCGGTGGCCCGTTGGTCCTGGATCCTGGACCGCATGGTGAAGATCGGCAAGCTGTCGCCGGCCGAGCGTGCCAAGTACAAGACTTTCCCCGAGCCGCTCAAGCAGTCGAAGACCTACGACACCGGAAAGCAGAGCGACTACCTGGTCGAACTGGCCACGCAGTACGCGAAGAAGACCGCGCACATCTCGGACAAGGACTTCGACCTCGGCGGCTACCAGATCTACACGACCTTCGACCGCGACCGTGAGACCGAGCTGACGGACGCCGTGAACAAGGCCCGCAAGGACGCGGTCGAGCAGGACCCAGCCAAGGCGAAGACCGCGCACTACGGCGCCTCCTCGGTGGCCTCCGACGGCCGGGTCCTGGCCGTCTACGGCGGTCCTGACCACCGTACGCAGGGCTACAACGACTCCAACTCCACGACCGTCCCTGCGGGTTCGGCCTTCGAGCCGTTCGTCTACGCCGCCGGCCTGGAACACGGGGTCGTCAAGACGCGCGGCGAACCGGCGACCCCGGTCACCCCGGACACGCTGTACAACGGGAACGACGGCGTGCCGGTGACCACACCGGAGGGGCCGTACTGGGACCGCAGCGGCAAGAAGGTCTCCGCGCACAACGAGGGCAAGAAGTCCTACGGGCAGATCAGTCTGCGCCAGGCCCTCGCCCAGTCCGTGAACACACCGTTCATGCAGCTCGGCATGGACACCGGCCTGCTGAACGTGAGAAAGACGGCCGAGGCTGCCGGACTGCTCTCCTCCAGTTTCGGGGCGCAGGTACCCGCGCTGTCCCTGGGCAACGCCACGCCCAGCGCACTGCGGATGGCGAGCGCGTACGGCACGTTCGACGCCGGGGGCGTCCACACCGAGCCGTACTCGGTCCGCCGTATCACCCGCAACGGTGCCGCGGTCGTGCTGGAGCGGCCGGAGCCGAACCGGGCGATGAGCAAGACCACCGCGCGTGAGGTGACGGAGGCGCTCACGGACTCCTTCGGCCTCGCGCATCCCCTCGCCGCCAAGACCGCCGGGGCCGAGGTGGCGGGCAAGACCGGCACCACCCAGGACGACACCGCCGCCTGGTACGTCGGCACCGCCAAGTCCGTGTCGACCGCCGTCGTCGTCTACCGCATCGACCTGAGCAAGAGCCTCGAACCCCTGCCGCTGAAAGGAATCTCCGGCACCCCAGTCACCGACGTCCCCTACGGCATCTGGTCGAGAGCCATGACCTCGCTCGGCTGACCACCGCAGCGCAACCGCCACCTCCTCGCAGAATGAGCCGCCCATGAAGCCTCGGACGAAGGCACCGTCCGGCCGCCGCCGCAGAGCCCCTGAGCCGCGTCGGCGTACCCCCAAGCCGGGGTTCCTCACCCTGGCCGTGTTCCTTGTCGTCGCCTCGCTGGTGACCGGGTATCTGGCGCTGAACCGGGACAACACGGCGCCCACCGCGTCGGCCGGGAAGAACGCCTCGCCCAAGTCGACCAAGGAACCCGTCTGGGACGGCAAGACGAAGGTGCTGGGGGACGGCTCGACCTCGTACACGGGGCCGCAGAAGGACCAGTTGAAGGCCGTACCGCTCAAGCCCGGTGAGAAACCACCCCAGTTCGTCGTCTTCTCCTGGGACGGGGCCCTGCAGGGGGACGACAAACTCTTCTCGCACTACCGGGAGATGGCCAAGGAGTACAACGCCCACATGACCTTCTTCCTCACGGGCATCTACCTGCTGCCCAAGAGCAAGAGGGACCTGTACCACCCGCCCATGCACCCGGTGGGCTCCGCCGCCATCGACTTCCCCACCGACCAGCACATCCGCGACACCCTGGAGCAACTCCGCCTGGCCTACGAGCAGGGCAACGACATCGGCACCCACTTCAACGGCCACTTCTGCGAGGCCAAGGGCGGCGGTGACTGGAGCGTCGCGCAGTGGAAGAGCGAGATCGACCAGTTCTTCTCCTTCGTCGAGAACTGGAAGACCAACACCGGCTACACCGACATCCCGGCCCTGCCCTTCGACTTCAAGAAGGAGGTCGTCGGCGGCCGTGCCCCCTGCCTTGAGGGCCAGCCCAACCTCCTGAAGGCGCTGAAGGGTTACGGCTGGCGCTACGACGCCAGTTCCCCGGGCGACTTCCAGATATGGCCCACCAAGAAGGACGGCCTCTGGGACTTCCCGCTCGAACTGCTCCCCTACGGGGACAACATCCAGGCCCTGTCGATGGACTTCAACTTCCTCTACAACCAGTCCAACGGCGCCACCCAGGGCGACCCCTCGAAGTACGCCGACTGGGAACAGAAGACCATCGACTCGTACATGGCCGGCTTCAACCGGGTCTACTACGGCAGCCGGGCGCCCCTGTTCATCGGCAACCACTTCGAGAACTGGAACGGCAGCATCTACATGAAGGCGATCGACACGATCATCCCGAAGATCTGCACCAAGAAGGGCGTCAAGTGCGTGTCCTTCAAGGAGCTTTCGGACTGGATGGATGTGCAGTCGCCGCAGACTTTGCAGCAGTTGCGCAGTCTGGACCCGGCGCAGTCGCCGGACTGGTCCACGGTGGTCAAGTGACCTGTTGCGACTGGTGAACTCACCAACCGCAACCCCCTTCACAGGAGCCACACATGGCGTGCGAAGATGCCCTCGCCCGGTAGGCGTACCGGCGTAGAGGGGAACACCATTGAAATCCAGAAAACTGAGCCGTAGCCGGAGCCGCACGGCCATAGTCACGGCGGCGGCCGCCTCGGTCGTCGCCGGCGTCGCCCTCGTGCCCAACTGGAGTGCGGGCGCGGCCGTAGTGAACGACCCGACCGTGGACGCCTCGACCAAGGCGACCTTCCAGAAGCTGGCCGACGCGGTCTTCACCGACCGCACCCAGGCCCTCGTCCACGGGGCGACCACGAAGCAGAGCACCTCGCGCTTCGCCGGCGACGTCCGTCTCTCCAGCACCCGGGCGCGTGACGAGAAGTCCGCGCTGAGCGAGCTGAGGGGCCGCCAGAGCAGCATCGCGAAGCTCGGCGAGACGTACAGCGCCGGCAACACCAAGGTCACGCTCGACGCGACCCGGGTCACCGGCCGTACCGCCAAGGCCGACGTCACCGAGACGACCACGCTGACGTACGCGAAGGCCACCGGCGGCGCACCGAAGACCACCGGCTTCCAGGCCCACCACGAGTTGACCTTCAAGGCCGACCAGCAGGGCACCTGGCAGCTGTCGAACATCCAGGACACCGACACCGGTGGCCTCGCCGTCAACACGCTGTCCAAGCCCGCGGTCAAGGCGCCCGCCCCGGCCCCCGACGACGGCAACACCACGCCGGACGCACCGCGCGCGGCCACCACCCGCAACCCGGTGGCAGTGCCGAAGACGAGCACGGCGTACGACTACAAGGCGATGGCGACCTACGCCGAGAAGTACTGGAACGTGTACAACACCGCCTACCCGGACTACAACGGCCACGCGGACGGCGGCGACTGCACCAACTTCGTCAGCCAGTCCCTGAAGGCCGGCGGCTGGAAGCACGTCCCGGGCTACACGTACGACTACACGAAGTGGTTCGGCACCGCCGACATCCAGTCGGACTCCTTCGTCGGCGTCAACGAATGGTCCTGGTTCGCCCAGAACTCCAAGCGGACCACCCCGCTCGCCAACGTCTACCAGGCGGAGGTCGGTGACGTCATCCAGGTGGACTTCGACCGGGACGGCGCGAAGGACCACACGATGATCGTGACGTACAAGGCCAACGGCATCCCGTACGTCACCTACCACTCGAACAACACCTACCGCAGGTCGCTGTCGAGCCTCATCGCGTCGTACCCGAACGCGTACTACTACGCCTACCGCACCTGAGCCTCGCAGGTCGGCACCCGCCGCCGGGCTCAGTGCCCGGCGGCGGTCCCGCGCTCCTCGCGGATCTGGCCGACCACCCGCGCCACGGACTGCCGTACGGCCTCCGTCTCCGTCAGGAAGTGCCAGTAGTCCGGGTGGCGGCCCTCCAGCGTGGCGACCGCGCGGTCGAGGCGGCCGACGGCGTCGTCGAGCGGACGGGCGTGCCGCGGCTCGGGCGTGGTCCGTCCCGACATGGCCAGGCGCTGGGCGTCCCGGATCGCGAAGCGGGTGCGGTCGATCTCCTGCTGGGGGTCCTTCTGTACGGCGTTCAGCCGCCGCAGCCGGTCACCGGCGGCCGACACGGCCTCGTCGGTGGTGTTCAGCAGCGCCCGTACCGTCGACAGCAGTGACGTGGCGTCCGGCCAGCGCTGCGCGTCCCGCGCGGCCTGCGCCTCCTTCAGCTTCAGCTCGGCCTGCCGTACGTTCTCGCCGGCCTGGTCGGGCACGTGCTGGAGGTCCTGCCAGCAGGCGGCCGAGAACCGCCGCCGCAGCTCGCTCAGCACCGGGTCGACCTGCCCCGCGCGAGTGGTCAGCGCCTGTGCGCGGGTCCGCAGCGAGACGAGCCGGTGGTCGATCTCGGCGGCCCGCTCCGGCAGCCCGTCGGCCTCGGCCCTGATGGCCTCCGCCTCCCGGGCGACCTGTGTCGCCCGCTCCAGCGTCTGCGGCACGCCGTGCTGCCCCGCGCCCTGGTTCAGCTTCGTCAACTCCG